>JALZWC010000034.1 GCA_023300255.1 Saprospiraceae bacterium
GTTCCATTATGTCTAACTAGAGCCGATGTATCAAACAAGAATTGTCAAAGTCACTCACGACCTGCTTATATCCGTATCCTCCGTGAATCTACGAAGTAGATCCGTGTTCCATTATGTCTAGCTAGAATTATCCAGAATAGATTCACCCCAACATCTTCCCCGCAATCTCCTTAATCAACTTAGCAGCCAAAGCAGCAGTCATATCCGACACATCCCGATGCGGATTCAACTCCACCACATCCGCACCAATAATCGGCACATCAATACTCTGAATCAACCGAAGCACCTCTCGAGTAGTCAAGCCACCAGGCTCATGATGAGAAACGCCAGGCGCATAAGCAGGATCGAGTCCATCCAAATCGAGTGACAGATAAATAGGTCTCTTAAAAGTAGGACGTACGCCAGCATCAAAATCTCTCATTTGGATTGTCTCCACCTTAAACTTTTCTCCTTGTGCTATTTGATCTGGCGTAAACGTTCGGATACCGACTTGTACCAATCGCTCTGCCAATTTATTTTCCATGATCCGTGCAAAAGGACAAGCATGAGAATGCGGGTCACCTTCAAAATCGTGATATAGATCACCATGCGCATCTATTTGCAAAATATCAAAAGCAGGAAAGAATTGATGATAAGCTTTGATGATCGGAAAAGTCATCGAATGATCACCGCCCATACATAAAGTTCTAACGCCTTTATTGAGGGCACTAGCAATCTGTTTTTCAATATCAAAATATTTTTTGATAGTCATATCTCCCCAATCCTCAAATAACTCATGGTCTATTGGGTTGACCGTTAGCTCTGTCCAATTGTTACCAGCGCCACTATGTAAGACCCCTCTAATTCGTTGAGGTGCTAATGCTGGGCCTTGTAGGTAACTTGATTTCTGATCCCATGGAACGCCTATTAAAGCGATCTTTTTTTTGTTTATTTCCATTAACATATTATATGTGAATAATTTTTAACCATATAGGTGAGTAGTTTTAAACACATAGGCACATAGGTCACATAGTCAAGTAAGCTTATGTGACCTATGTGCCTATGTGTTAAAAAAAAAAGTTAGTCATTACTCCATTAAAGCAACCGCCTTCACCACATCCTGCACCGGCAATTTACAAACCTTATTTTGGCAAACATAAATAAATGTTTCCCCTTCTTGCAGTTTCTCTTGTAATAATTCCAAACTACCTTCCGTGGCACCTCCTAATAAAAGAGCATTAGGTAAATATTGGCTATACAAATTTTGATGATGGTCTTTATAATCTGTTCCAACCACCGCCACCTCATAAGGCGGATGAACGAGTAAGCTATATAAAGAACACCAATTAGAATAAAAATTAGGTTGTGGACTTTGTTCTATTTGACCCGCTATATTATGGATCATCTGCTTAGAAATCTTCAACATATCTTGATTGTAAAAATAAAGACCAAGCGTGTATAAGTTTTTAGCCGTCGTAGAGTTAGAGGCAGGAATGACATTATCACTAATTTCTTTTTTTCTAGCAATCAATGGCGGATCAACATCAGAGGTGTAATTAAACATACCAGACTTCGTATCAAAAAAATGAAGGATACTGTAGTTCGATAAACCTTCCGCTTTTTTCAACCATTTCTCATCAAAGGTCACTTGGTATAATGCAATAAACGCTTCTGCAGTTAAGGCATAATCATCTAAAAAAGCATTGATAACAGACTTCCCATCTTTATAATTTCTATTGAGTCGATCATCCCCTTGTAACATATTGTTATTGATAAAGTGGGCATTGTCCAATGCTGCTTGTAGGTATTCTTGTTTCCCAAAAGCCCGATAAGCATCTACATATCCTTTTAGCATTAAAGCATTCCAAGAGGTCAATATCTTATCATCTAAACCTGGTCGGATTCTTTTTTCACGAGCAGTTAAGAGCTTCTCTTTAGAAGCGGTAATACTTGCGATAATTTGCTCCTCCGATTGATTCCAACGCTTAGCTAGATCAGCGATCGGTTTTTTTCGATGCAATACATTGGTATGCTCCCAATTACCTTTATTACTTACTTGATAATAATCTGCAAATAATTTTAGGGACATTTCATCTTGTAGAACAGCCGCTAACTCTTCTTTAGTCCACACATAAAATTTACCTTCCACACCTTCACTATCTGCATCAAGGGAAGAGTAGAATCCGCCACTTTCATCCGTCATCTCTCGCTTAATATACTGGAGCGTTTCTTCGACTACTTGTTGGTATAATGGATTTTTGGTCACCATAAAAGCCTCCGAATATAGGCTCACTAATTGGCCATTGTCATACAGCATTTTTTCAAAATGTGGGACTTTCCAATCAGCATCCGTAGAGTAGCGCGCAAAGCCTCCACCCAAATGGTCGTAGATACCACCATTCGCCATATTATCCAAAGTAGTCGTCACCGCTTCTAAAGTCTTTTCATCTTTAGTATGAAAATACTGGCTCAACAAAAACTGATAATTATTAGGCATCGGAAATTTTGGAGATCCATCTCGCCCGCCTTTCTTGAAGTCTATATTAGATAAGAAATTATTAGTGATCCCGACCAAATTAGCATCTGTAAAAGAAGGGTCGTTCTCATTGAATAAGACTTGTTCATTGCCATTAATGCCGTCCATTATTTGTGAAGCATACTCTTGCAATTTCTCTGGCTCTTCCTGATGCAGTTTTGAAAAATAGGTCAATATTTCTATCCAGTTTTTCTTAGGGAAATAAGTTCCTGCCCATACAGGGCGACCATCGGGTAAGGCAAAAGCATTCAATGGCCAGCCGCAACCTTTGCCACTTGCCAGATGACAGGCAGTCATATAGACATCATCTACATCTGGTCGTTCTTCTCGATCTACTTTAACGGCGACAAAGTGCTCATTCATTAAATTAGCAACGGTCGAATCTTCAAACGATTCATGTTCCATTACATGGCACCAATGACAAGCGGCATAGCCTACACTGATAATTAGTAGTTTATTTTCTGCTTTGGCTTTTGCTAAAGCTTCGTCTCCCCAAGGATACCAGTCTACTGGGTTTTTGGCGTGCTGTAATAAGTAAGGGCTACTTTGTCCTGCTAGGTGATTGAACTGTTCGGATTGGCTGGTACTTTTATTGCAAGATAAGAGCAGTAGTAAGGTGAACGAAATTAATATATATCTCATTTTTTTGTTTTAAGGAACTATTGAAACTGAACGAAGTCTACATGCATGATGTAGATAGGCAACGGTTTAAGTATATTCTATCAACTTCCTCTCACCAATGGCGAGAGTTTTAAATCTTCGATATTTAGCTTATGAAATTTCTTCATTCGCAAAAAATGGAAAGAATAAGCTTAAGTCTTAAAATAAGAGTACTGGAATACTATAAGGAACTTTTATACAGTTATGATTGTTTATAATATGATAAACCAAAGATAAAAATCAAAAAGTAAGTATTTGGACAAAAATTAAACGCAATTTTTAACCACATAGGTACATAGGTCACATAGTTAGATGCCTATGTGACCTATGTACCTATGTAGTTAAAAAAAATATTGTGTTCTTTGCTTTTGTTCAACATAACCAAACGCTCAAAATAATTAAATGAAACTAGCCAAAATCATCCCGTCCAAAAATGGCCGAAAAGCCGCTATTAAATTATCCCCTTCCCAAAAGAAAGCATTTACGGAAACGAAAGAGAAATTACAAAAAAGTGCTATTGTCGCACTGAATATTTCCTCTAATTATGGCAAATCTACTATTTTAAAGGCCCTAACCAAAGACTTAAAAGCGGAATATGTCCGATTAGCAGACATATTTCTAACGGTTGAAAAAACAGAAGCCTTCCGAGTAGAGGAGGCAATCTATAAAACAATCATTGAAGCTTTTGAGAAAAGTGAGGTAGTTATATTAGATGATTTTACGACCATCGAAGGGGCCCTCGCAGAATCTTATTATGCTAGACGACCTATCGGCTTGGAAGAGTTTACCGTAGATGCTATTTTAAATCATCTACAAGACCATGATAAGAAATTAATTCTTGGCGTGAATAGAAGCTATTTGAGTCATAAATTCTATGTAGAGTGCTTGACGGTTGATATGGAAAAGCTGAATGCTAAGGATTATGCATTCTTCTTCAAAAAATTTGGAGGTATTGCCTTTTCAAAAGTAGACTATAAGCGAATTCATCAATATTCCGGTAATTTAAATGTTAATCAAATTAAGCGGGCTTGTAAATTAATTGAAGTAGAAGAAAAGTCTTATTCTGCAACTCAATTAATAGAAGAGTTGGAAAAGCATGCGATTGTCAGCAATGTGGATCGTAAAGATGTAGAAAAAGTAAAGCTATCGGAATTAAAAGGGCTTGATGAAGTCATCAAGCAATTAGAGATTGATGTCATTACGCCATTAGAGAATCCTGAATTAGCAGAAGAGTATGGAATGACGCCTAAGCGGGGTGTATTACTATACGGTTCCCCTGGTACAGGTAAGACGAGTGTCGGAAAGGCTTTAGCTCACCGATTGAAAAGTAAATTCTTCTTGATTGACGGTACTATTATTAGTGGTACGGGCAATTTCTATAGAGAAGTGCATCGAATTATGGCAGCGGCTAGGAATAATGCGCCCAGCATCGTTTTCATTGATGACTGTGATCTATTATTAGAAAATGGTCGAGATGAAGGTTTCTACCGATACTTATTGACGCTCTTGGATGGTTTAGAATCTAAAGCGAATAAAGGAATTACGGTGGTTATGACGACGATGCTTTTATCTAGTATTCCAGATGCCTTGATCAGAAGTGGTCGTATTGAGTTGTGGTTGGAAATGAAATTACCCAATGAGGAAGCTAGAATGGATATCTTAAAAACGTATCTTTCTAAAGGTAAATTACAACCCTCTAAAGCAGAACTCGCAACGATCATTAAAGAAACAGATGGCTTTACAGGTGCAGATTTAAAACGTTTAGTTTCTGATGCCACTAATATCTATGGATATGATATGGTCAAGAAAAATAAAATTGCTAAGCCATTAGTCTATTTTGAAAAAGCGTTGGAGCGATTGAAGAAGTTACGGAAGCAGTTTTATAAGACAGACCCTAATTCTTCTACTAAGATTGGCTTTCAGTCTTGATTTTTGCAAAAGTATAGGACAGGATAGATTTTTCTAACCACATAGGTACATAGGGCACATAGGTGTTATGCTCTATGTGCCCTATGTATCTATGTGGTTTAAAATATGTGCGTTAGTATTAGAATGTAAAGGCAGAGTCTTTGCGCCAGCAGTCACATAGGTGTTATGCTCTATGTGCCCTATGTATCTATGTGGTTTAAAAAAGACACGAAAGACTTTTGTGCCCTTTTGTGGTTCAAAAAATAGAAAATGATTTAAAACTCTACTTTCCTTAACATCCCAATAAGACCAGCTGTTAATGAATTATTAAAAAAGCATATATTTCGCTATTATTTTCCATTTCTAGCAATATCTCGAAACCTAGGGGCGTTTTTATATCCGTAATCTAGCTAGTAATTTTTTGGTTCGAAACAAAGAAAAATAGCGATTACATTTGTCCCAAGTGTATACACCTTTCTTATTAAAATAAAGATTCAGCCTGTCCAACTGCGATTTAATTGAGCCCCTTAAATAATTATTAAAAGGGAGGATATGAAAAAAAAATACCATTTACTGGTAACACCTTTCTACTTTCAAAACACTTTCATAAGACTATAATGTCGTTAATTAGCAAATTTCAATTAGGTTCGTCCAAAATCTAAGCGAATGTTACTTTTCGGCCCTTTCACTTAAAATTCAGGGTAGTGGCCTATTGTTGTCATTAATTTTAAAAAGAGCGATTAAAATCATTTTTTTTTAATATAAATGCTTCAAATGCTAATATTCTGGATAAAACTGTAACCACTATGATCAACAATCATAGCTATTTTTTAAACGTAGTCCATTGGTTTACAACTATTTAAGTGTTTGGAGTTAAAAAATACTTCTATACAAATTCAATATTTTGTACTTTTTAACACAGACTATTGTATAGATATTTATGCTAGAATTAGACATTTCCGAATTAGCTGTTGTTTAGTAGTGTCCTATTAATACAACAGGCTAGTCAAGTTCTAAAAGAAATATTACATCAAAAATACGATCGCAATTCCCAAATGAGCATTTGCTATTTCGTGAACATTTTTGATTTCTTCTTAAAAACCGGTTGTATATCAATTGGACTTTTCTTAACCCATAAACTTGCGTTATGAAAAATTCAGGTAACTTAGATTTTTTCAGAAATTTTCCTCTTTTTGAAGTACTCTCTGAGCAAGAAATGAATCATTTATTAGAATTGGTAGAACTGAGAACAGTTCCCAAATTCGATGACATTTTCAATGTAGGAGAAGCTTCCAGCTTTGTTTGCTTTTTAGTGAAAGGTATCGTTAAAATAGGTAGCCTTTCCGATGACGGCAGAGAAGTAATTAAGTATGTTTTACATCCTATGGCGATGTTCGGTGAATTATCTCTAGTTGGCGAATCCAACAGAAAAGATTTCGCCGTAGCTATGAATGAAGATGTACAATACTATGCCTTAAAAACAAGCGACTTTCAGCGATTAATTGCTACAAACCAGCAATTATGCGTGTCCTTGATGAATTACATTGGTACTAGATTGAGAGAAGTAGAAACTAGATTAGAAGACTTAGTCTTTAAGGATGCTAGAGCTAGAATTATTGACTTTATAAAAGAATCTGCTGAGAAGAGAGGCCGTAAGGTCGGGTTTGAAATGTTATTCAAACATTGCTTAACTCAGCAAGACATCGCTAACATTACTGGTACGTCTAGACAAACGGTTACCTCTGTTTTAAATGAATTAAAACGATCTGATTTAATCTACTTCAATAGAAGAAGTATTTTGATTCGAGACATGGCCAAATTGGCGTAGTATAATTTCCATTTAAATGGAGATCTTTTCAGACGATAGATATAATTAAATAGGGTGGCACTTTCCCGCGACATGCGGGATATTGCCACTTTTTTTTTGATGACAAAATAGGTTTTTAATCACTTAGTTTTTTTAACCACATAGGTACATAGGTCACATAGT
>JALZWC010000035.1 GCA_023300255.1 Saprospiraceae bacterium
TCGTTTAAGAAACAACGAAATTTCGTTAATTTTTAAACGAAAACCGTCTCTATTCTCTGCTCTCGGTTCTCTACTCTTTAAAATGTCCAGTAGTGTAAAATATTCTTAGACTACTGTACATTTAGAAATCAGGAGTTAGATCGCCTAATATTTTCATAAATATCACGTTGTCAATATTTTACGTCTGACACCTGATAGTTTTGAACCTATCGGTCCGCTAGGCGGGAAAGATGATCTGACCTCTGAAAATGTCCAGTAGTGTAAGAATATTCTCTATAAGTCTTAAACTTATAGACTGGTATATCTATGGCATTTTATTCCTCTATTATCTAGAGGAATAAGCGACCATTTTGCCTAATTTCTAAAGATTAAAAAGAGAAGTAAGATCTAATTAAATAATCTACAAAGGTTGTATTTGAAATGGAATAGTTATCAGCTATTTCCTCCTTTTAACGCCTTTATTAAAATAATAGATTGCCCCTGTCGCTTGTCAGGGCGCCTGGGCGACCTATGTTCATTTTTTTAAAACCACATTTTATAATTTAATCTTTTTTACACTTATGAAACACACAAGTTTTATTCCCATGGATTCGTGTTCGCAAGAAGGACGAGATCCCAATGTTTTAAAAAGTCCGCCGAAGATTGGCGGCGGTTTGCTATCAAAGATGTTTAAATATCTTGGCGTAGCACTACTATTCTTTTTTGCAACTAGTGTGCTTCAAGCACAAACAGTTCTTACAGGATCTGGTTCAGGTTCTCACTATATGATTGGTGGTGCAGGTGCAGATGTCTTTCCCGCTCCAGGTACCCCTTTTGTAGTACCTGAAGATGGGTTATTAAACGATGAAGCAGCTACAGGCAAACTAGAAGCTAAGATTTGCCCAACTGATGCTACTACCCAATTGGTAAAAATCGCTTTTACAGATTTTGATATTGCCCCTGGTGATACATTGGCTATTTATCAAGGATGCGGAGTAGATGGTGCAGTGGTCCAAGCACCATACTATAGAGGAGGCGCAAGTGCTGCTACCTCTTTAAATTCAAGTTGGTTTAAAGCTGACTGTGAAACAGAAGATGGCTGTTTAACAGTTGTTTATTCTCCAAATGGAGATAACAATAAAGGAAGAGGCTTTACGATTGTTCCTACTAATGAACCAAGAATGGCAGTTATTACTTGTCCAAGTGATGTAGTAGTAGCGGCTTCTTGTAATTCTGCAACAGGAATGATTTCAGGTAGCCACACGGTTCAAGAATTATCAGGTACTTGTAATGTATCCCCTATTATTATGGCTGCGGAATTATTTGCGGTTCCAGTTAGTGGTATTGAAGTTGTAGCAGGGACTCCATCGACGACAGTAGTTATACAAGTAGGTACAGAAGAAGTCATTGAAGTTGTAGCAGGAACTCCAGCGACGACAGTAACTGCTAGTACAGTTACAGAAATAGGTGCAGTAGTTAATTTAGAACCAGGAGATTATTCTGTTAGAATAATTTACCAAGATGTACCAGGCGGTACGGCAACAGATCCCAATGATACTTGTTCTTATAACCTCGTTATAGATTCAGGAATTACACCAGTGTGTAATGACAATGTGAATGTAAGTTTGAGTGGCGGCTGTCAAGCGGTGATTACAGTAGATAATATATTAGAAGGCAATCATGATTGTACAAGTGGATTTATTGTACAATTATTAGATGGAGAAAATAAAGATACAAATTTCGTGAATGCGTCTTACTTAGGTACGACCGCAAGAGTACAAGTAGTAGAGCCAGTAAGTGGTAACAGATGTTGGGGCTTTATAACAGTAGAAGATAAGTTAGCGCCATTATTGACTTGTGTCGATACGGCTATTTATTGTACAACGACAACAGATCCTGCGATTATAGGGGGACAACCGACTACCTCAGATCTCTGCTCTGGTAGTGTGACGTTTAATTTTACAGATGCAGAAACAACTTTTTCTTGTAGACAAGGCGAATTATTGGATGGAACTGAGGATAATCCTACAGAATTCGCTCCAGATACAATCGGCTTGGTAGTTAGAACATGGACAGCAGTAGATGGCAATGGCAATATATCAGCGCCATGTACACAGAATCTATTCATATTGAAGCCACAGCTAGTGGCGGGTGATATCATTTGGCCATTAGATACGGTATTATATTGTGGTATTGACTCAGACTATTCTCCCGAGATTACAGGCTTTCCATTACTAAGAGTAGGAGCTGTAGCAGGCGTAGGAGGAGATACGATTCGATTAGATCAATCATGTTTCTTTGGAATAAGTCATCAAGATCAAGTATTCACAACAGATTGTGAGGGATCTGGAAAGATACTAAGAACATGGACGATATTGGATTGGTGTCATCCAGGCACAATATATACAAATGCAGCGACTATAGGTGAAGCGCAGTTTATCAAATTTGTGGATACGATCGGACCAATCATCACAGATGTACCATTTTTTAATGATATTACGATTACGAATGCAGGTCATGAATGTGAAGTAGATTTAACGATACCAGCTATTTCGGTAAGTGATGCTTGTTCTAGTGTCGAGAATATTACGGTTAGAGTAGTAGGTCCATCCAATACTATATTTAGTAATGGCGGAACGATGCAAAACATACCATTTGGTACGCATAATATCATATACATAGCAGAGGATGATTGTGGAAATACGACATCAGATACGGTATCAATTACAGTAAAAGATGCAGTATCACCAACGGTAATCTGTGAAGAAAATCTCTCTGTTTCTTTGACACAAGATGGAACAGCTTGGGCATTTGCTGGCACATTTGATGATGGAAGTCATGACAATTGTGCGATTGATAGCATGAGAGTAAGAAGAATGGAAACATGTGCAAGTACTGCTTTTTCATTAGCGACAGAATGGAGTACGTCTGTACCATTTGAATGTTGTGATATAGGAGGTACCGTATTGGTTTCTTTAGGTGTATGGGATAAATCAGGAAACTTTAATAACTGTATGGTGAATGTACGAGTAGTAGATAGAGTACAGCCAACGATCGTATGTCCACCAGATGTAACGATTGATTGTACAGCAAATACAGATGATTTATCAGTATACGGCAATGCTACTTTAAGTGGCGGCAATTGTAACACAGCGACTTTAGGAGCAGCAGCAGTAG
>JALZWC010000036.1 GCA_023300255.1 Saprospiraceae bacterium
TTTCGATTAGAAGACAACGAAATTTCGTCCCTTTTTAAACGAAATCTGTCTCTATTCTCTGCTCTCGCTTCTCTGTTCTTTAAAATGTCCAGTAGTGTAGAGTGGTGTTACATCTGCTCTACAAACAAAAAAGCCGCTAAACATCTCCATGTTTAGCGGCTTTTTTATTTAATGATTCAAGGCTTACAAATCTGATTCATAAGCAGTAAAATCAAATAATAGAGAAAATCTTAAAGTATTATCTAATGGATTTCTTTGATTAGTTGTCGGTACTAAATAAGAAATGTTCAAACCAAATACATTATACTTCAAACCTAATCCTACTGTAAAGTACTTCCGATTACCTTTTGTAGCATGTTCTTGGAAATAACCAGCTCTCACAGCAAATTGCTTATCATACCAATATTCAATACCTACAGAAAACATTAGTTCTCTCAATTCTTCAGATATGCCACCTGGTGCATCTCCAAAAGAATTTATAATTCCAGAAAATGTAGATACTTGCTTATAATCGGGCACTCCATCACCGTCTAAATCCTCTTGAGAAGGATCAGGCGTAGGCGCCATCAATTTATTAAGATCAAATGCTACCGTAAATCTGTTGAATTCATCGAAATCTAAATCCCAAGCTGCTCCTAAACCAAAGTTAGCAGGAATAAAATCTTTATTAATAGAATTTGTATAAGTGATTTTTGATCCAATATTGGATAAAGCACCACCGATTGTCAAATTAGACGTACCATTATTCATATCCACTTCTGTGGTATATGTAAATGATATATCCGCAGCACCTGCAATACCAGCCGTAATCTCTTCTCCACCTACTTCTTGTCCAGCAGCGAGGTTAGAATAAATAAATTTAGCGCCTAATCCAACCGCTAACTTATCGGATAATTTTCTAGAGTAAGCACCATTAACTTCAAATTCATTAGGTCGTCCATTTCCTAAAGGCATTCCATTTTCATCTGTAAAAGCAATATCTCCTAAAGAAAAATAACGTAAACCAAAACCCACTGCTTCTAAATCTTCATCACCTAACTTAAAGAACCCTGATAAGTATGCTAGATAAACATCGTTAACATTTAAGGCTCTTAACCATGGCGTATAAGTTACTGCGAACCCACCATTATCTTCTGCAAAAGCTAATTTTGAAGCATTAAAATGCAAGGCGTTTGCATCTGCTGATACCGCTATTCCTGCATCTCCCATTCCAGCTGAACGGGCATCTGGAGCAATTCTTAAGAAAGGTACTGCCGTAATAATAGTATTGACACAAGGTTCTCCCAATGCCGTAACAAAATTCCCACTACCTGGTGGATCTTCAAAACATTGAGCTTGGGCTTGTTGGGTAAGACCAAGAATTAAACAAAAAGTAAAAAGGGAAATAGATATCTTTTTCATTGCATTGCTGCTTAGTGGACTTAGAAAGCCCCAAATGTAAGCATTTGTTTCGTCGAAATTGCTCATGTTAAATGATTGTTGTTGCTCTTTTTATAATTCTGAGAGTGCTTTCTAAAAGATGAATAGAAACCAATCATCCAAATTATCGCACTATCAGATTGCCGATGGAAGATCTATATAGTAAACGACTATAAGATCTCAAGTTGTTATAAACACAACTTAAAAACTTTAATTTCTTAAAATTATTGTTATTGTTAAGAAAAACTTAAAATAAAGGATAGGGTATCGATCAAAATGCAGGAAAATAGTTCATTTATAAAGTGACTAGCTTCCAAATTACTTTGCATCCAAATTATTCTATAGTCAATTAAAAATCATACAGGTTTTAGAATAGATAAGCGAGAGCAAACCAGCCCGACTGCCGTCAGGCGGGGAATAGATATGTATTTCATTTAAAAAACAACTAATTTTCGTTGTTCTCAAACGAAATACGTCTCTACTCTCTACTCTATTTTTTTGTAGTTTCAAGAGTAGTCAGTTAAAAGCAGTATCAATATCTAATATTTCTATTTCAATATCACTAACTTTTTAAAATCACTATCCGTTGTTTTCCCATTAGCACTAGTCGATAAAATACTTACTTTGTATACATAAACGCCTCTTGCTAATTGTCCTCCAAAATCATCCTTTCCATCCCAATTAATTCCTGTCACTAAGTTACCTTCAGAAAGGACTTGTGAATCAATCGTTTTCACTAGTCGACCAGAGACAGTAAAGATACGCACCTGTACCTCTATTAGTTGCCCCGATCCTAGATTATGTATAAATTGAAACTGCGTATTAGTGGTAAAAGGATTTGGATAATTTAACACGCGCTCTAAAGCTGCTTCCGCTGAATTATCTACTACAAACTCTGTAAATCCTTCTGAGGAGTTATTAAATACATCCCAAGCTTTTACTTTCACCTGATGTGTTCCAATCGCTATATCTTTTAATGGAAACCTTACGATTCCTTTTGTATAATCATCTAAACGAGATTCATAGAAATCATTCAATTGCAACGTATTCTTTGTATCATTATCTAATAAGCCCGTCAGATCGTGTCCAATGCTAGTACCTGCTACATTTATGCCATTTTCATCAGACAGTAAAACTAACAGAGTAGGATTAGGATCTGTAGTGCCCCCAAAAACAAAAGTAGAATCATTCATAAACACTTCTACTAAAGGGCCTTGCGTATCATTAACTACACTATCATCCGTACTTCCAACCGTAATACGATCATAATAACCACTAGCATCTTCTTTCCCATTTTCGGCATAATAGCTGATTTTACCTGGACCATATTCGTAATTGATATCTTTTGGAACTACAAAAGTGAATTGAAACCGACCATTCTGAACACTTGCCGTTCCCTTAAACAAGACATTCTTTTGAATATCAAAAGGTAAAATCCGGCTACTTGCATCTTGTCCCAAATTAACTACTTCTATTTTTTTATCAAAAATAGTTGGGTATATTTTTCCATTAAAAGAAGTTAATACATCCCCATTTGAAGCTGCTATATATCCTTCAATTGTGACTTTTTGTAAGGCTTGGATGGTATCAATTTGACCTGCCACAATTGTTGTATTGTTGATTTTTTCTGTAATTACTTCATATTTGGGCAAAGCCAACTGCATAGAAGGATCTCCTATCAAGGTAAATTTCCGAGCATTAATGCTAGTCGTATCCGCTGAGTTACTATTCTTTCCCAAGCGCATCAATTCTCCAATGGGTGGATTTACACCATCTATTTTTTCATAAATTTGATTAAATACTGCTTTAGTCAATCGTTCATTAGAAGAAGAATATACGGCCCTAACCGTCGTGAATAATCCAATTCCTCCACCTCTAGGGTTCAGTAATACTTCTTCTCCTGCTGTTACGAAATTAGCATCATCATATCCTGTGAAAGAACAGGTAGCTGTTACAAATAATGGTAGTTTATTAAAGTTAGTCCAATTTAATACATCATTTATTTGTAAGACTCTCTCTTGTGTCCAGCCTGTAGATCCTCCGTGTCCTAAATAATTTAAAACTAAAGTTCCTTTAAAAATATCATTATTGATCGCCTCTTTAGCGGCTGGATATCGCTGACCACCAGGCGTTGTGATTTGTTGAAAGGCATCTAAAAATATTTTATTGACATTAAAAACATCATATACCGTATCTACTTTAGTCGCAATTTGGTTGGCTTGTCGCTGATGCAAGCCACTATCCTCATCATCCGCTACAAAAACTTGACGCAAGCGCCAATCTCCTAAAGTACTAGGGTTGGTATCATAATTAATTAATTTATTAACAACAGCATTAGCCTCTTCCCTAGATTTTACAGGAATACGCCCCACCGCAATATCTAATGCTCCTTTCAAATTAACTCCTTCGTTGTCACTTAATAAACCATAATAATCATCCGAGGGAAAACCTTCAATTGGATGCAAGGATTCCGACGTTTCATAAACGGGAATGAATCCTGATGGATTTTCTAAGTTTTTTATGTTTTTAAAATCAAACGACCCATCTCCTAACAATAATAAGTAGTTGAATCGATTACTTCTATCATGCACCATTTTAGCAAAATCTCTGATCGCTGTAGGATCTAATTTACCAGAAGAAAATTCATTAAACACCTGATCTAGCAATACAGTCTTGACTTCATATCCATTGTGGGTAGTTCTGTGGGTAGCCAATTGCTGTGCTTCCTGTTCGAAATCTAAAGGGTAAATAATAATTAGGTCTGCTTCCTCTATAGAATGGATATTTTGGTTATTAATTAAACCTAAAGATAGCGGAGCTGGAAAAAAGCCTGTCGTAGAAAAGGTAATAAACTCCTTTAAATCACTAGTATTTACACCAAAAGATAAAGAGCTATTATTTATTGTTACTATTTGATTAGCAGGCTGAATAGGATTGGTAATATCCCATACTTGGGTATTATTGCTAGCATTAGTTAGCTGAAAAGTACTAGTTGGAAAAGCAGTTGTTTGTTGATCTCTAAATCGCAATTGGTCTCCAGTAGCAATTAGCTGGCGTCTTGCGTTAATCTGAATATAATCCAACCAACCTTTACTACTTGAGGTAGCAGGGTATTCGACAGCCACCGATAAATTATCTTCATTAGGCGTGAAAAATTCTGAGATCACCCCAATATGGGCATATCTATCCTCAATATCACCTGTACGTGATAGGCGTATACCTTCTGTAAAAGTCTGTTCTCCTACTTTTACATTATAGCTAGTAGCACTGTTACTTCTTCCAGCAAATGCTACTTGAATATGGGCCGATTCATCTTGTATGATATTTGGGAAAGAAAAATCATTATAGTTCTTTTGTCGTATGGTTTCAAATAAATCTCCATACCAATTTTTCCCAGTCCCTTGTGCAGAGGCAAAATTGTCTAACAAATTAATCAAATCTTCCTCTAATCGAATATAGTCATCAAAAGCCGTAGTCGTATAATCGGTAGATTCAATAGCGTCTTGCTCTTTAATTCGCAATCCATTCGATCCTCCTATTTTTAAAAAATAGTAATTGTTATCGTCATAGATATTCGTGACCCGATCAAATACTTTTCGATCTTCCTGAAATTGCCAATGGTGTGGTCCTTCCCCATAAAATAATAGATAATCCTCTGGATCAAATCGACCATCCTCCTCTCCTACTATTAATATCGCATTTTCTTCTAAATCATCTTTTCGATCTGCAGCTATAGATTCTGGCAATATACCACCCCCATTTCCATATAATTGAATAGTTCTAGGGTCAATATTATCAATATCAATTTTTAGTTCTTCTTTTAGAAAGGTATAATCGATCCGATGTACCGCATTCTCAGTTACCGCTAATTTGTAAATAGCTCCATCTTTTAGGACAGAATTAAACGCATGTTCAGGTCTTCGATACCTAGGAGCAGACTCACTTTTAGGTAGCCATTGGATGTCTAACTGAAAAGAAACTAGGCGTTTGTATTGATTCCCATTTTTAATAATAGGCGTGAAAAATATTTTTCCAAAAAATTGGTTTCGTTCTTGTTCTATGGTTGTATGTACATCTAAAGACGTTCCTATCCCCTCTATGTCCGAATTGGTCGTTTCAAAAGGTTCATATTCTGCGTTTCTAATATTAACAGAAAGCTCCCCATCCCCTTTTATTTTAAACCGTTCCATCAGTATTGGCCATTCTGGTTGTCGAGCATTAAATAGTGCGCCGTCAAATGACCAGATCAATCGCTCTTGTTGCCCAGTAGGATTATGGACAACCGCCGTTTCTGCCCAGTTGATTTTTTTGGAAATAACGAAAGGAGCTTGTGCAACCAAGGAAACACTGAAAAACAAAAAACTAAGTACCGACGAAATAATAGATCTTTTCATGAGCGAGGATCAGAATATAGGACATTTAATTGATAAGAAGCATTTCTTAAAGAGTAACAAGTATATTTGAACGCTTTAACAAAGATACGAATTGTAAAAAAATAACTAAGGCTACTAATTATGTCTATTTTATGACAGCAATTTAGCCCTTGTATAAGCTTGTACAAAATATGTGCAAACTATTTTAATGCGGTGAATTTATGTAATATTGCATACATTTCTAAACATAGCAATATAAACTTTCAATAAAAAGAGAGATCTTTTTCGTTACTAATACCAAGAGAGAAGTTGTTTAAGAATACATCCTTAAATAACTTAGAACTTAAAATTCAAAGTGATGCCAAGAATACTATTCATCAGTCTGTTGTTTCTTAGCTTATGGCAAACAGACCTAAAAGCTCAAGATCCAGTGTTTTCTCAATTCTATGCAGCACCACTTCAATTAAATCCTGCATTTGCTGGCAACACCTATGCCCCATTTGTTACGGTTAATTATAGAAGTCAATGGTCTGGTTTTGCAGATTTTAGTACTTATAATACCTATGCCGTATCTTTTAGTCAATTCGTAGAAGGTATGAATAGTGGTATCGGTTTGATGGTAGAAGCAGATGATTCAGGTAATGGTATTTATCAAACGACTAGAGTGAGTGGCATTTATAGTTATAAAATACAAATAAATAAAGACCTTAACCTAAAATTTGGACTTGAAGGTACACTCGTACAGAGTCGACTAGACTGGAATCAATTAGTATTTGGTGATCAGATAGATGTTACAGGATCTATTGATGTTACTTCCACAGAACAGCAACCAGATATACTAAATATTAGTTACGGCGATATTTCAACGGGCTTGCTAATTTATAACCCTTATTTCTACGGTGGTATAGCTATAAAGCATATAAATCGACCTGATGAGAGTATTTTGGGAATTAATAGCAACACTAGTGGTGGATTACCCGTTCGTCTTTCTATCCATGGAGGAACACAAATTGATTTGGGCGGCAATAAACGAGGTCGCAGTACGTTTATATCTCCGAATCTAATGTATGTCAAACAAGGAGATTTTTCCCAAGTGAATGCCGGAGCTTATTTGAGCTTTGGTTCATTTTTTGCAGGAGGGTGGTTTAGATACAGCTCCTCCAACACTGACGCAGCTATTGGGCTAGTCGGATTTCAACAAAAAGCATTCAAGTTTGGTTATAGTTATGATTTTACCGTTTCTGGTTTAACAGGCACTTCTGGCGGTACCCATGAATTTTCTATGGTGCTAAATTTTGACGCCAATCGTACTAGAAAGGTAGACTATAACGACTGTTTTGAAATATTTAGATAATGGAGTTAATTAAAAATGAATTGATTAGTGAAATTACTAATTAACAAACTCCAAAAAAAACGTACTAAAAGTTGTAATTTTGTCGTTCGTTTTTGACAGGTATTTTTCAAAGAGGAAATGTGTACTTTTATAGTAGCATATTATCCATACATTTGCGACTACTCTGAAGAGTAGAGAAGCGAGCACAGAGAATAGAGATAAATCTCGTTTATAAAGATTAAATAAATTATTTGCAAACGAAATTCATCTCGATTCTCTCATCTCTACTCTCTGTTCTAACTTACTACAGTTAAATAAATACATTAATAATCATATTATGAATAGGCTGCTTCAATTAAGCTTTATACTTTTTATCGGACTGGTAATGTTAGCGTCTTGTGGAAAGAAAGAAAAATCTAATGCTACTGGTTGGAATTATAATGACCAAAAATGGGGAGGTTTTGAGAAATTAGATTATGAAGGCCAAGTAACGGGTCCCAATCTAGTTTTAATCCAAGGTGGTACCTTCACAATGGGTAACACGGAACAAGATGTAACTTTTGAATGGAATAATGTTCCTAGAAGAATTACCGTTAATTCCTTTTATATGGATGAAACCGAAGTAAGAAACATTGACTATCGGGAATATCTTTATTGGTTGGATAGAGTGTATGGAGAATCTTATCCAGAGGTTTCTCTTCAAGCAGCTCCAGATGAGTTAGTATGGCGAGATGAGTTATCTTATAACGAGCCAATGGTAGAGAATTACTTCCGTCACCCATCTTATGATGAATATCCAGTAGTAGGAGTCAGTTGGACGCAAGCCAATGAGTATTCTTATTGGAGAACGAATCGGGTGAATGAGATGATTTTGATGGAAAAAGGTATTTTGAATCAAAATTCAGAGCAACAAGATGAAGACAACTTCGATACGGGTTCGTATTTAGCGGGTCAATATGAAGGAGATGTTAGAAAAAATAAAAAAGATTTAAGAACTGGCGAAGAGCGTGCCGTTAGATATGAAGATGGTATTGTGCTTCCTTCTTACCGTTTGCCAACAGAGGCAGAATGGGAATATGCCGCACTTGCACTTCAAGGAAATATGGCATCTGAAAAGGATGAGCGAATCACCGATAAAAGAATCTATCCTTGGGATGGTAATACTGTTAGATACCAAAAGCGGGATAAATATCAAGGAGAGATCTTAGCTAACTTCAAGAGAAGTGGTGGTGATTACATGGGTATGGCTGGTAACTTAAATGATGAAGCAGCAACTCCTGCACCTGTGGGCAGTTACTTACCCAACGATTTCGGTTTGGCCAATATGGCTGGTAATGTGAGCGAATGGTGTTTGGATGTATATCGTCCAATGACTTCTCTAGACCTTAGAGATTCCGACAATCATGATTTAAATCCTTTTAGAGGTAATGATTTTGAAGTATTAGAACTAGATGAGGATGGTGCAGCTGCTCCAAAAGATAGTTTAGGTCGTTTAAAATATCGAAATCAAACAGATGATGAGGTTGCTAACAGAGATAACTATAAGAAAGGCAATATGTATGATTACTTAGATGGTGATAAAGAATCTGAAGTATCTTACGAATATGGTAAAACTACTTTAATTAGTGATAAAGCTAGAGTCGTCAAAGGCGGTTCTTGGGCAGATAGAGCTTATTGGTTAGCTCCTGGTGCTAGAAGATTCATGGAAGAGGATAAGTCTTCTAGAACGGTCGGTTTCCGTTGTGCTATGATTCGTAATGGTGGCCCTACAGGAAATGAAGATACTGCTGGTAAGAAATTTAAAAGCAAAAAGAAGAAAGAGAAGAGACGTTTTAAATAATAGTTAGATTTTTTGCTAACACTGTATTAAAAAAAAGCCCCAATAGAATAACATTCTGTTGGGGCTTTTTTATATAAGCATTTAATGAAAATCACCTTAAAAACAAAAAAATATTAGATCGAAGTTATAAACTTCAACCATCGACACTATCTTCGGTTATAACGCTAAATATCACATCAATCTTTATCTAAGGCAATTTAAATTAGAATAGAGAACAGAGAGTAGAGAACAGAGAGTAGAGAACAGAGATAAATTCGTTTATAAATGACGGGATTTCCTTGAATGAAAATGGATTTGGTCTCTACTCTCTATTCTTCTAAAGTACCAAAGTAGAATTAGTGCGCTTCTTCTTTATGTAAGCCACTAGACATATTTAAGATCTCTAGTCTTAACAGCTCAATAGCTTTCCATCCGTTCCGTTATATTTCAATATCAATTTAAAACGAAAATAACGAAAACCAATGTTTACTCAAACACGACACGCCATTCGTCTAATCTTGCCTTTATTATGCATTCCTTATATACTATCTTCCCAAAATCTCTTAGAAGGAAAAGTCATAGATGATCAAAGTAAAGAATCACTTTCTTTTGCTTATGTCAAACTAAAAGATATTGCGATAGGTACTGTTACAGATTCAGATGGTCGCTTTCAGCTAAACGTTCCTTTCCAGCACAACGAAAGAGCAATCGTTTTTAGCTATGTAGGCTATGAAGACCTATTGCTGTCTCAAGAGGAATTCCGAACCAATAAGGATGGAATTTTTCGTTTAAAACCAAGCACCACTACTTTACAAGAAGTAGTCATAACACCTAAGAAATTACCTAAACCAAGGGCTTTATTAAAAAAGGTATTCAAAAGATTGGCAGACAATTACGCCATCAAACCGATTTTAATAAATGGATACTATAGAGAGACCCTAAAAGAAAATGGAGCACATATCAAATTTAACGATGCTGTTTGCTCCTATTATTCCCTACCTTATTCCAACAAAAAATACAAAAGAAAAGATTATCAAAGTAATTTCGAAAATCCCAGTGGAGTTATTTTTTCTAGCTTTACGTACATGGGTTTCGAACTTGATTTACATCGCTTTCATTTTCATTTTCAAACTTTAAAGGAAGAAGCTGTAAATATCCATAATGCTAGATCTAGTGAAAATTTAACAAAGTATCGGATGAATGCTAGCATTAAAGGAGGACCTCTTAGTTTATTTGCTCGCAATAGAGTCAAGTATCAGGATAGTTTCTTGGGTAATAAAAAATTCAGAGACTTCACTTATATATTAAAAGAAGTACAAGATGACGAAGGAAATTGGCTATATCAATTAGATTTTCATACAAAAACAACTAAGGCTAAATTAGATTCTCTAGAGCATACTCTACTTAATCGACAATGGAGACATGCCAATAAGCATAAGCTATTAAAAGGTAAAATTTATATTGACCAAAATACCTATGCTATTGTCAAATATGAATGTGCTGTACCCAATTCTTTAAAAGGATATTTCTGTGGACAGGAAGAGATGCAAATCAAGCATTTTGACTATAAACTAGATCTTAACTTCAAACAAAAAAATGGCACCTATTATTTAGATTACTTGCGGCACGAGAATGAATTTATTTACGAAGATACTATTAAGAATTATAAGAATTTTTACGCCGCTATCTCTGAATTCCATACAGATTCTATTCAAACTCAAGACGTCCGACGTATTCCCAAAAAAGATAATTTCGCAAATGTAGATTTTAATTATCTATATGATTATGCACTAGAATATGACTCTACCTATTGGACAGCATATCGACTAAAAAATCAATATGCAAATATTGATACCAACATTAGAACAGATATGGAATCTAAAAAAGTGTTGGAGCAACAATTCCGAGATAAACATGTACGGGATGAAAATATGCCTGCCCCTATTGCACCTATAGAAACACATACTTTTAGAATTCATAATGAAAAATACAGCGATCCTTATGCTTGGCTAAAAGACACCAAATCTCCTAAAACAAACCCGCAAGTAATGGATTACTTGTTGGCAGAAAATGACTACGCTCGAAACTATACTATTCCTTTAAGAAAAGGTCAACGAGATATTTTTGAAGAGTTAGTAACTAGTATTCGTCAACAAGATACTTCACTACCCACTAAAGATAATGGCTATTACTATTATTCAAAATTGGAGGAAGATGATGAACATCCCAGATATTATAGAAAAAAGATAGACAATAACCAACCAGAAGAGCTGTTACTAGATGTAAATAAAATGGCCGATGAGTATACTTATTATACCGCTGGACCAGGACCTGTAAGTCCTAATAATAACATATTAGCCTATTATGAAAATACAACAGGAAAAGATAGTTACACGATTAAGTTTAAAGATTTAAAAACAGGCCAATTGTTATCGGATTCTTTAACAAATATTGCCAGTTTGGTTTGGCTAGACAATGAGTCATTTCTGTATTCCTTACAAGAAGAAAAAACGCTACGTACCCACCAAATCATGAAACATCAATTAGGTAGTAGCAGGAAAGATGAATTGGTCTACGAGGAAAAAACTCCTAATTTTAGTGTGAACATTGGTAAGTCTCTATCTAAGGAATTTATATTCTTATCTATCGAAAGTAATACAACTAGTGAGATTTGGTATCTACCTACAAAGCAACCAAATAGTTCCTTTCAATTAATTCGGCCAAGAGAAAAGAATCATCTATATTCCGTTAGTCATTATAAAGATAAATTTTACATTCGCAGTAATAAGAACGCCATCAATTATCAATTGATGACTGTCGATACCAATGCTATTAAGAAAGATGACTGGCAAGTATTAGTACCTCATAAGAAGTCGGTTCTTATTGGTGACTTTAAAATATTTGATAATTATTTAGTTATTAGAGAAAGAGAAAATGCAGAAAATCGGATCAAGGTAATTAATAGAACTACGCAAGCAGCTCATTATATTAAATTCAAAGAAGCGTATAATACTGCCTATATAGGGTATAATCGAGAGACCAATACCGACTCTTTAGAAATAGTTTATACTTCCTTTAAAACTCCAATTACTACCTACCGATATCATATGGGAGATCAAGGAATGACGAAAATAAAACAAGCGCCTTCTCCTACTTATATAGGTAAAATAAAAGTTAAAAGAATTTGGGCGACTAGTCTAGATGGTCAACAAATACCTATTACCGTAGTTTATGATAAATGGCGATCCAATGGTACTAAATCCTCTGATAAAAAATTATATTTAACTTCTTATGGGGCTTATGGATCTGACCAAACGCCTTACTATGACGCACGCATAAAACATCTAATCAGTACTGGGTTTACAGTTGCTCTAGCACATGTTCGAGGAGGCAATGATATGGGCGAGCAATGGTATGAGGCAGGCAAGCTTCTACAAAAAAAGAATACCTTTTATGATTTTATCACTTGTGCAGAACATCTTATTCAGGAAGGTTATGCACAAAAAGGAAGCATTACAGCAGAAGGAGGAAGCGCAGGTGGATTATTGATGGGGGCAGTAGCTAATATGAGACCCGATTTATTCAAAACGATTATATTAAATGTACCTTTCGTAGATGTCATCAATACCATGTTAGACGAAAAACTTCCGCTAACGATTGATGAATATGAAGAATGGGGAAACCCTGAAAAACGAAAGTACTATGACTACATGAAATCGTATAGCCCTTATGATAATGTTCAAGCACAAAATTATCCCAATCTACTCTTCTTTACTGGACTAAACGATACCCGTGTAGGTTATTGGGAAGCTGCAAAAATGGTGGCTAAACTTAGAGCTTTGAAAACAGATAATAACTTATTATTACTTCATACGAGTTTATCAGCAGGCCATGGTGGTGCATCTGGTCGCTTTAGTTCTTTGAATGAACAGGCTTACAGATTAGCCTTGATTGCTGATATGTATAATAAGTAAAAAAATCAAGCGACAGAACTACCAGTTTTTTAAAAACTGGTAGTTCTAAATCATTTGGAATAAAGTCTATTAAATTAATTTTTATATACTTATTTAGTATTGACTATAGACAATGTTAGTTTATAAACGTTAGCCAATATAGTAACCGTTCAAAAAAAAAGACGCAAAGTAAAAGTATACTTTGCGTCTTTTTGAGCTTGAACTTAGAATTTTCTACACTATTCCTTATCAATGCGTAATTCTTGAATTAATTGTTGATCTCCTTTAGCTTCCAAAAATACATAAACTCTAAAAGATTGATCTACTGTTACCAGATTACCGATACAGTACACCGCATTTTTTCCTTTAGAAGTTCCTTTATGCACCTGCTCAAAAGATAATACTTGATGCTTTTTAAAAAAGGAAGCTAATTTTTGTCGTGCCACTCCTTTATCATATACTCCTTCTTCCTCTAAAATAGAAATCTCTACTTGTCCCTCGAAAAAAGCAGCGATAGCACTAGCGTCGCCTTGCTCCAAACCTTTGGTAATTGAATCCAGGTTGGGAAGTGATAAGGCGATTATACTAAAACATAAAACGAATAACGTTTTCATACAAATTATTTTTAATACTTGGGCTTATCTCTTTTAAACAAACCCGAATAGTCTCTTCCAAAAACGATACTTTGTTATACAATAGTATCTCTTTTATCTATAAAATCATAGATTTAAGATAATGACAACACTTTTCTGATGGAGAAGTTGTTTAAAAATGAATTGATGCATCATTTGCAAGTCATTGATTACTGCATCCCATCCGCAAGCGATTCGGAAGTACACTTCCTCCTTTTTTATTTCCCGTAGCTAAGCAGAGTGACCGAGAATAGCAAAAGTAGTCGCCCAATTTATTGGGCTGGCTTGTAAAGTGTTAATTATCAAAATATTATACAGGAGTCTACCGAGTGTAACCGCCATTTGAGGTAGCTGAATCGTGCCGTAGGTACGACCTCTGAAAGATGGATAGATCATCTGTAGTCACATGTCGTACCTATGGCACGGAAAAACAGCCCGTTAAGGAACAATCTACCGACATGCCGTACCTACGCGAATAAAGTACATCAAACTGCGGTTACACCCAGTCTACCCAATAAATTGGGTGACTACGAGCGTTCTCGGTAAGCCTGTAAGGCTACGAAAAATAAAAAAGAGGGTGTTGTCCTAACAATCAAGCCCGTCTAGCCGCTGGACAGGCACTAACAACTGATTGCAGAATACATTCTTAAACAACTTCAGAATAAGAAACTAAAAAGGCAAGAAAACGAAATTGTTTCCTTGCCTTTTTCTATAAAACACTAGTCTATTATTGTTACTTAATAAAAGTCAAACTCTTATTAATAAAGCTAGTCAAATCAGCTCCTTTTAGCATATTTTGGTTTAATAAGGCTAAATCATATAAATACTTAGCTAAATCTTTCTGCTCCGCTTCTTTTCCATTTAGTATTTTATCCGCTACCAATGGGTGGTTCGTATTAACCACTACATTATAAGTATCTGGGAAATTAGCCATTCCACCCATACCTTGCATAGCTTGCATTTCCTTCATTCTACGCATGAATTCAGGCTTTGTAATAATAATTGGCTGATCATCAGGAGATAATGCTTTAGTCTCTACATTGCCCCCCTTCTCTCCAACAACTGCTTTGAAAACAGTTTTAACGCTCTCTTCTTCTTTTTCGCTCAAAACAGAAGCAATGACTTCATCCTTTTGTACTAAATTATCTACCGTATCAGAATCAACTCTAATGAACGTTAGCTCTTGTCCTTTACTTTCCAGGCTTTGCATGAAATGATTATCCAACACCGTACCTAGATCTAAAACGTCATAGCCTCGATTCTTTGCCGATTGGATAAAGCTATCATGTTCATCAGGTGCATTCGTATATAAGCAAACGACCTTGTTATGCTTATCTGTTTGAGTATCCTTTATCTTTGCTTTGTAATCCTCTATTGTAAAGTGCTCTCCATCCACATTTTTCATCAACGTGATAGGCAAGGCTCTATCATAGAATTTTTCATCAGAGATTAGACCATATTTTACAAAAATGCCGATATCATCCCACTTCTCTTCATAACTCTTTCGATCTTCCTTGAATAATTCTCCTAATTTGTCCGCTACCTTTTTAGTGATATATCCAGTGATCTTCTTCACATTCTTATCACTCTGCAAATAACTTCTAGAAACATTTAAAGGAATATCAGGAGAATCAATTACCCCGTGTAGTAAGGTTAAAAATTCAGGAACGATTTCCTTTACATCATCCGTTACATAAACTTGATTGCTATATAGTTGGATTTTATTTTTCTGAACCTCTAGCGTATTACTAACTTTAGGAAAATATAATACCCCTGTAAGGCTAAACGGATAATCAATATTTAAGTGTATCCAAAAAAGTGGTGGTGCACTAAAAGGATATAGTTCATTATAAAAAGACTTATAATCTTCATCCGTTAAATCAGCAGGTAGTTTTTTCCAAAGAGGAGCAACGCTGTTGATGATGTTATCCACAAATACCTCTTCTTGTTCTACTGCCTCTTCCCCTTCTTTAGGTTCAACATCCTTACTATAATCCTGCTTCGTACCAAACTTAATCGAAACGGGTAAAAACTTACAATATTTAGTAAGTAGCCCTTCTATTTTCGAATCTTCTAAATATTCAACACTATCCTCACTGATATGAAGGATTACTTCTGTTCCTCTCTCTGTCTTATCATTCGTATCTAAAGTATATTCAGGATCTCCTGTACAAGACCACGTCACAGCTTGCGTTCCTTCCACAAAAGATTTTGTGACAACATCTACTTTGTCCGCTACCATGAATGCAGAATAAAAACCTAGCCCAAAGTGTCCAATAATACCACTCTCATTCTTATATTTTTCTAAGAAGTCTTGCGCACTAGAGAAAGCTACTTGATTCAAGTATTTCATTACCTCTTCTTCACTCATCCCGATCCCCTTATCTTTGATCGTCAGTGTTTTAGCTTCTTTGTCTACAATAATTTCAATCGTAGTATCTCCTAATTCTCCTTTTACTTTGCCACTATTGGATAAGGTTTTCAATTTAGTAGTCGCATCAACGGCATTGGAAACCAACTCTCTTAAAAAGATTTCTTGATCTGAATAAAGGAACTGTTTAATAATGGGAAAAATATTCTCCGCCTGTACTGATATATTACCTTTTTGCATTGTATAAATTGTTTATTATCAAGTTTAAAGTATCTATAATAGACTAGTCAAATGATATGCCATGCCCTCTTTTCTGACAAAATGACTTTTTTTAAAAAATGAAACAGGGTAAAACTGTCAAAACATGCATAAATAGGTTCTGAAACTTACCTTTTTAGGCAGATATACTCGTCACTAAAACTTCAAAATTTAAGAACGAATAAGCCGAAATACGTGTATCATTGTGGTATTCAATTACGATACTAGGGATTATTGTGTGAAAGTATAAGTGGAAAGTAATTGAGAATATTGACAAGATTGAATATTAAATAAGTCCAACCAAGACTTTCAGTTTATATACTTCTCGCAATATAACTTCTTAAAGTTATTAAAGTGTTTAAGAATCAATACATTCTTAAGTACCATCTATAGTTTAAGTGTTTCTCCCCTCTCTAATATTAACCGATTTCATAAGAAAAGTTTGTCTATTGCATGCTACTAATTCAGTAGCTATGTCAACTAGCTATCAAGAATATCGAGGTCAGCAATGACCTTGAGAAGTGAGCGAGACCAGTTTCTTGGGGGGTAGAACTGGTCTCTATGCTCACTATAAATTAATACCTTCTAATAATTTTTTATTTTATTGCGATGTAAGTTTTAGTGGTAAAAAATTATTTCCCTCTAGCATTTTTCCGAACCGACAAGAAAAAGTCAGCAATGACTTTATTGTGGAGCAGACCAGTTCGCTGGGGGGTAGAATTGGTCTTGCTTTCACTTTAATAATAAGGGCTTGATGAAATCATTCATCAAGCCCTTATTTATTTTGATAGGGAAATGAAAATTGTTCCTATACAAAGATTGACGACTCCATTATTATTTATTTAGCCTAAAAATCCAATAAATTTCTAGCAAAATAAAACGCAGATATAGTGTGTGGATGTTGAATCTTTTCCGCATCAATCCATTCATAAACCTCCTTCACAGAGAGCGTCAAAATTTCTACGTCTTCTGCATCATCTAATTCTGTTGGGTATTGAGCAGAGGCCGACTCCACTATAAAATGAGTAATCTTACTATTCATAAATACAGGATTAGAATAGATCGTTCCTAGCTTTTGCCAATTAATTCCTGCAAATCCTGTCTCTTCTCTCAATTCTCTTTTTGCAGCTACTATATTAGATTCTCTTTCATCCACCATACCTCCTGGTAATTCTATTGTATAGTCCCCTATTCCAAAACGAAATTGACGAACCAAAAGAACTTTTTTATCTTTGGTCAAGGCAATAACATTTACCGCATCATTTCCACTAATAGCAATCGTTTTTACGACTTTATTATTTCTTGGATTTTGATAATGATGATATTCAATATTTAGAATATTTAAATCAATTGCAGGTTCTGTTTTAAGGAGCTTCCAGTCTTTTTCTTTCATATAGTTATATTCTTATCATTTGAAATTTTACACTTTTAAGAATAGTACGCAAATAAGCGTATTATCAAAAATACATTTATTTAATCTACTCAAACAATGCAATCAATAATAATGGTATTCATAGGAGGCGGACTAGGTAGTCTTTGTAGATATAGTATTGCTAGAATGGTTCAACCTTATAATTTGGTATTTCCTTGGGCTACACTTATAGCTAATATTATTAGTTGTATCGTGCTCGGCGCATTAATCGGCTGGAGTTTAAAACATACGATGGGAAGTCCAATGAAATTATTATGGCTAACTGGTTTCTGCGGAGGGTTCAGTACCTTTTCTACCTTTACTTATGAAACTTTTCATCTCTTGGAAACAGGGAACATTAGTTATGCTTTCCTTAATATCGGAATAAGTTTGCTGATTTGTTTAGGCTGTATGTGGCTGGGAATTAGTCTGTTTAGATGAAAACGACTTAACGAAGTTACTTAAAATGAGCAGAGGTATTCTCAAATATTTTCAATTTTCAAAAACCTTTTTCTATTTTTATTTTCAAAAAAATTGTTTTGGTTCGGTTTTTGATTATTGTAGGATATTACAGTTTTAGAAACTCCCTTCTATCCTTCTTTTAGGATAACATTTACAGTTTTAAAAACAATTGTATCGAATATGTTAACTTAAAGAAGTTATTTTTATTTTTTATAGATTTCTATCAAAAAATATATGATTATTTTAATAATATATTATATATTTTTATGATCTTTGAGTATTCTAATACGTAGTGTTTAAATCACTATAAAAGATCATTAATTGTCACTTAATTATTTTTGAATATAGGGTGAGTGTTTGTTCATAGTTTTTGTTTTTATCTTGTCCCCCGATTTATTCGGGGGTGTTTTTTTTCTCTTCAAGAAACACAAAAACCCATCAACTTGTTAAAAATTAGTGTTTGTTCATAGTGTTTGTTTTTTGTTTTGTCCCTGTCAATTAATCCTTGACAGGGTTTTTTTATTTTATGACCTTCCTTTTTCTTTCTTCTAATTTATAAATTCGACTTGTTCCCATTTAAGTACTCGGACAAAAATAAGGAACACAATAGGTTTTTTAACCACATAGGTACATAGGTCACATAGGTGTTATTCTCTATGTGAACTCTGTACCTATGTGATTAAAATAGTACGGTTCATTTATTGAACCATTCTTTTGTAAAGATTTTTTTAGAAAATCGGAAAAATCTATAATCACCTAGCCATTTCTTAAAAGATAGCAAGTCTATTGAAAAATAAATCTATTGATAGTTCTAGATTAGAACATTACTTTTGTTTAAGCGCTTAAGATTAGATATACTATCGTTAAGCAGATACTCACTTTACTAAAATATGAATTTGAATAATCAATTAATTTCCAACTTAAGAGAAGATTATAGAGCTAGAACACTAGACATAACTGATGTTGCTAAAGACCCTATTCAACAGTTTGAAATATGGTTCAAGGAAGCATTAGATAGTGCGATCAAGGAGTCTAACGCAATGACTGTAGCTACCGTTAATACCGAAGGCCAACCTTCTGCAAGGATTGTTTTATTAAAAGGAGTTGATAAAAAAGGATTTGTTTTTTACACAAATTATAATAGTAAAAAAGGAATAGAATTAGCACAAAATCCAAATGTTGCGCTAGTATTTCTTTGGAAGGAGCTAGAACGACAAGTCAGAATTGAAGGTATCGTGAAAAAAACTTCCGTACGTCAATCTACTAACTACTTTCATAGTCGTCCGCAAGGAAGCCAAATAGGAGCATGGGCTTCTCCTCAGAGTCAAATAGTAGAAAATAGACTTGAATTAGAAAACAATTATGAGGAACTAA
>JALZWC010000037.1 GCA_023300255.1 Saprospiraceae bacterium
GATTGGACGAAAAAATTGGCAAATGGTTCGTAACTATTTATCCAAACAAAGTTAAAAATTTTTATAAAAAAACGTTTAATTATTTATTTTAAATCTCCTTAGTGATCGCTCCTTAGCTCCTGCACAAATTTACCATTGGTTACATGCCTTGGATAGTTTAGGCGTAGTCGATACTACTTCCTCGGATTATCCTGCGGCAATGGTTTTTATAAAAGAGGAAATTAAAAATTATGTAGTAGATAATACAACTACTACGGATTTATTGGTTAATTTTTCGGATGGTGAGCAATTTTTAGTTCCTGCTAAATCCATCCAAACAAAAGCGATTGCTAATTCTGCGTGCATGGGAAATACAAGTACCTTACACCTAGACAACCTAGTCCTTACTGGCAGTTATATCGCCCAAGATATTACCACCAAAAATGAAGTAATAGCAACTACCAAAGTCACTTTAAGGGCTAAAAATTCTATTACCTTATCTAATGGTTTTCATGCGCAAACTGGCAGTGAATTCTTAGCGATCATAGAAGATTGCACGAATGAATTGAGACAAGAAGAAAAGGAATTACAAAAACAATACTTTAATAAAAACTCAAATTTACTTCCTTCAAAAGCAAGCGAAATTCTAATAATAAATGTTTACCCAAATCCATTTAATGATCAATTTACAATCAGTTATTTTCTACCTACCAATAGCACAGCTACTATTTATTTGACAAATATATTAGGACAAAAAGTATGGCATTCTAAAAATAAACTACACACAAAAGGAGATCATCAAATGATTGTCTCTATTGATGATTTGGCTGCCGGAACTTATTTTATTGTGCTAAAAAATGAAGATACGATTGCAGTTCGACAAATGGTTCGATTATAAGGTATTGTGCAAAAATGAAGTTGGATCAGCGATAGAATTCATCCGATCACTTTGGTAGTGGTCGGATGAAAACATTCAGCTTGATCCGACCATTCTAAAGTGATCGGATCAATTACCTTTCAATTGCCCAATTTCTACAATTGATCAACTTCATGGACCCGCTCTTTATATATTCTTAATTCTTCCTTTACGACAGGTAATAAAATCAATAAGCCAATAAGATTAGGAACAGCCATCGCAAAAATCATAGCATCTGAAAAATCTGTTACAGCAGACAAATTATTCCTAATGGTTCGACCATTAATAGCATTGCAGTAGAGCATGGCGCAACTGATTTTTCTAATAGCAGTTCCATTGATATAACTACCATTGGTTCTTCCGATACTTTTTATATCAATACGATTGTGAATATTGGTACTACCACCAATTATCAGTTTAGAATTAAATATGATACCCCTACTAAAAGCTATGATACGAATGCTTTCCCTTTTTCTGTAAATGCGGCTTATTGTACGCCGACTATTGAGACTCGAGTTTGGTTTAAAACTTATAGACAAGTCGTTTTAAACGACCAAACTTTTAATGGAAATGGAGATGCCTATGATGACCAAACAGGGTATTCCTTCGGTGAATATACGATGGGTGCTACTTATCCAATTGGTATTACAACCGCAGTTGATAGTTGGTTTAATCTTACTTTTTTAGTCTATGCAGATTTGAATAACGATAGGGACTTTACGGATTATAATGAAGTTATTGGTACTTCTACGCCTAATGGACATACGACCAATTTTAGTATTACCATTCCAACCGAGGATATTTTAGTCAATCGAGATTTACGAATGAGAATTTTGGGACATGAAGGCGGCGCTTTTACTACTTGTTTTTCCCCTACGGGCGGACATAGCGAAAGTAAGCGCCAAAAATACGAGCCTAAAAATTTATCCAAATCCATTTCAGCAAAGTGCAACTATTAATTTTTCTTTGCAAAATGCTAGTTCAGTTACGCTTAAAATAATTGGTATTAATGGACAATCCGTTGCTACCTTAATTGATGGTATTGATTATTCCGTAGGCGATTTCAGTATTGATTTTAATGCTAAAACAAATATGCAGGGAATGTATTATTTTGTACTTAGGACTAAGAATGACATACAGATGAAGAAGGTAGTGATCAATAAAAGATAGTCGTCTATTTTTTCAACGCCGACGTTCATCCGCTTTAAAAGCGCCACGATTATGCAAAATCCACTGTGCCTCGTCTAAAGGCGATACCCCTTTATAGCTACGAATTTTATCGGCACTAGTGGTCGTTTTTTCGTAGCCATCTAGAGTCAATTTTAATCGACCTTTACCAGAAGTTGTCGCACTAAATTTAATGCCGTAATCCATCGCTTTGGCGACGGGTACTCGACCTGTAAGCGTGAAGAAATCGCCATCGAAACTAGGGGTATTTATTTGGGCATTCATTTGGTTCAAATCACTAGCAACTGCGCCTAATAGCGTTTGATTCGCTTTTATTTGGAAGGCGTACATCGGTTCTAATAATTCCGTATCGGCGGCCTCAAGGCCTCGTAGTATTCCCATTGGGGTAGCTAGTAAAAAATCTCCTGGGTTGGAGTGCATGGTATGTTCTTCGCCATTGAGCAAAGTGATCTTGATATCCGTCACTTCCCAACCTTTGATTCCTTGGCGTAGAGACCAAGGAATGGCTCGCTTGACTTCGTTTTGGTATTTGACGCTGATAGCACTGGTTCGTACTTTCGAAGTAAAGGTAACACCGCTACCAAGTGGTGCAGGCTCTATTAAAAAAATCATAATTGCCCAGCATGGTTTCGGCATCCAATAGCGGACGTAGCCTTCGGCTGCTTGTTTAGGGGTCTCTTTATATATAACGGTCGGCGGTAAAAAATCAGTGCCAATATCAAAGCGATTGGCTAAGCTATCTTTGAGTACTTCTGTTTGGATAGGGCCGAGTATCTTAAGATGAAATTCTCGTTCTTCTTTATACCATTGGAACTCTAATTGAGGATCTTCTATGTTCAGTATCTCTAATGCCTCTCCGAGTTTCTGATAATCTTTTTCTTCTTGCGCGAGTGCTTGTACACTTAATACTGCTTGAGTAATTGTATTAAATTCATCTACAAATTTAGTCTTCCCTAACACGTCTCCAGCCAATACAATTTCACTGGTTGTTATCATCCCAAACTCATTCTGGGCTAATTGTCCAACGGGTTCTATCTTACCTAACTTCCGTTGAAATATTTGATTGACTTTTACTTCTCTTTGCAAATTTTGCGACCAGATAGTATCCTTATTTTTTAAGTCTCCGCTGTATAAGCGAGCATGTGCTAGACGGCCAAATTTCGCATTATACTCTACCTTAAATACTTTAGCTACTGGTTCTTTTTCTTTGATACTTTTAGTTACAACTAAATTAGTTATTGAATTTAGTAGCGGCTCAATTCCTAAGTCTAGTTTCGCACTCCCGAATAATAAACCGACTAACTTTTGTGCCTGAATCTGTCTTGTTGCTTTTTTATAAATACTAGGTAAGTCATCTATAATTCCTTCTAAGTAAGCTTCTAAAAAGTGCTCATCTAATTCTGCTAAATTTTCTAATGACTTTTCTACAATAGGTGTATTTATATAAGGTTGGATATTATTAAAATCGATTACTTCAGGTTTATCTGGATCGCTATTATTTCCATAGTTCAATGCAAATAACGCTGCGCCTAAATCCTTTTCAAAGTCATTAAAGACTTGTTCTAAATCTGCCCCTGCTCGGTCTATTTTATTCATAAACACTAAAACGGGCAGTTGTCGTTCTCGAATACTTTCCCATAAATTTAAAGTATGTGCTTGCACGCCCTCTACGGCTGAAACGACTAATACAACCATATCTAAAACAGATAAGGCTCGATCTACTTCTGCCGAAAAATCAATATGCCCTGGCGTATCTACGATATTGATTTGTATATCCTGCCAAACAAAATCTACTGTTGCAGTTTTGATAGAAATCCCCCTACTCTTTTCCATCGCTAAACCATCCGTAATGGCAGAGCCTTTATCTACGCTACCTCGATTTTTGGTAGCGCCTGCGGTGTAGAGGAGGCATTCTGTTATAGAGGTTTTACCTGCGTCTACGTGGGCTAATATGCCTATGGTTAAGATGCTTTTAGGCATGGAATGGGTTTAGCAGATTCTTGAGGATTAAGTGTATTTAGATACGTAGGAAGACTTGGGAAGTTTTGGAAACTTAGGAACGAGGAGATAATAAATGCAGATTCTTGGGTAGATTATTTTTTTTTAGTTTCCTTTTGAAAGCAGGAGTATTGTTGATACTATGACTGATCCTGCCTGCGTGCCTTGGCTATGGTATATACATATCTTTTACAAGATGTAGTAAATACGGTGAC
>JALZWC010000038.1 GCA_023300255.1 Saprospiraceae bacterium
TTTACCATACTACTATACATGTGAACTAGAACAGAGAGCAGAGAATAGAGAGTAGAGACAGATTTCGTTTACAAACAACGAAATTTGGTCATTTTTTAAACGAAATTTATCTCTATTCTCTGCTCTCTATTCTCTGCTCTTTTCTTATGTATAGTAGTATGGTAATTTACCTTTTCACTTTGCCTAAAGCCCCAGAATGAGTGGATTATATATTTCCTATTCTCTAGCAGCATGGAAACTTTGTAAAACCGAAATAATAGCCTCGTCTAAACAATAGAATTATTGGTTTGGCATTACTTAAATTTAAAACTTGTATGGGTTTAAATTTCTTAAATAGAATTTTTATAGTTAATATACAATGGCATTGGGGATGGTTCAAAATTGTATTTAAATCTGTTTTCAAGTCAATTTTGTCATATATATAACTAAATCAATGTCACAAAATCAATATATGAGATATTAGAGTTGTTCTTTATTAAGAACTTTGTTTTGATATTATTCTTAATAAATATACCAAAACTAAATCTTGTTGGATTTTGAAAATTCTTTATCGGTTTTAAAAAAAAAAAGACACTTTGATTTTGTAAAATTCTGGTTAATAATATTTATATAAAATTGATTATCAATATAGTAAGCTAATAAAAGAAGAATAAATAAAAATTAAAAAAACTAATATCATAAAAAAATTTTCAAAAAGTAGTGGAATTAATGAACGGTTTTGGTGTATCTTTATCTAAGAAATAACAAGCAACTACTTCTATGAAAAGACAGAACTATAATAAACAACAAACCCTGAGCGAGCTGATTTTGACGTATGAGGACATGTCACAAAAAGAAGCGGTAGTATTTTATGAGGAAGCGGTATTTTTAAATATCGTTAATTACTACCAAAGCACTAAAAAAATCGAATCAGCTTTATCAGCAGTGGAGACTGCATTGGGACAACACAACTATTCTGCAGAATTATACTTTAAAAAAGCAGAATTGTTATCGTTGTACAGCCATAATCCACTTTTTTTGCAAGATGCTTTAACTGCAGTTGAGAAAGCAGAATCTCTTTCACCACAAACATTAGGTATTAAATTACTTAAATCTCAGTTATATGGTTGGAAGGGCGCTTTTGAAGAAGCATTTGAAGTCATTAATGAGATCAGAACGTTCTTACCTGTTTCTAGCAAACGAGAACTATCGGATACCTATTATTGCGAAGGCTTATTGTATGAGCATCAGCAAGATTATGAATCCATGTTTGAGGTTTGGAAAGAGGCTTTATTACTAAATCCTAGACATGAAGATGTTTTCAGTAGGATTCGATTATGTGTCGAATTTAGTGATAAATACCAAGAAAGCGTTGAACTGTTCAATTATTTAATTGATCAAGATCCTTATTCTCATTTGGCTTGGTTTCATTTAGGTCTTGCAAAGACAATCCTAGGAGATAGGGCAGAAGCCATTGAGGCTTTCGAATACTCCTATATTATTGATAAGACCTTTAAATGGGCCTACAAAGAGCGAGGAGCACTCTTACTGGATAGTAAAGACTATACAGAAGCATTAGAATGCTACGAAGAAGCATTGGAGCATATTATGCCTGATGGAGATTTATTGTATCATATTGGATTATGCTATCAGTATCAAGGAAATATAGATACAGCGATTGAATTGTTTAAAAAGGCAACAGATATAGATCCCTATAATGAAGAGATCTATTTTAGTATGGGCGAGTGTATGTCTGCTTTAGAAAAGTGGTCAAGTGCTATTCCTTATTTCAAGCAAGCCATCAGTTTAGATAACAGAAGAGAAGAATACTTTGCGGCATTAGGTTCTGTCTATTATAAGTTAACAAAGTACGACCATGCTTATAAGTGCTTTGATAAAGCAGCAGTATTGGCTCCAGAGCAGACGACTATATGGGTGCAATTTGCCTCTTTTCTTTTTAATGTTGGTTATTACGAAGAAGCTTTAGATATCTTAGATGATGGCGAACGACATGCTGTTGGGGAGGAATTATCTTATTGCAGAGTTGCCTGTTTGTATAAAGTAGGTAAAGATAAAGAAGCGGTTAGCATATTGGCTAATGCTTTAATGGAAGATTATGGAAAACATGAGCTTTTATTTAAATATATACCTGAATTAGAGCAGAATAGCACTTATACTTCTGTAATTAACTACTATAAAGATTTTTAGGAGTTAGGAGTTAGGTAATAGGTAATAAGTAATAAGGTAAAGTAAAAAATAAGGCTTGACGGTTTTGCCGTCAAGCCTTATTGCAATTAAGAAGTTACGGAGCTATTGTATGGACAATCCCTTGTGGTTGCCCTACCTAGCAGGCAGGGGTGATTGGTTCTATTTTTAGGCGATTTTTCATAGGTAATTACCAGTTGCTAGTTGATTTTATACGAAGATTTGGACTATGTGTGCAAATCTTACATCATACATCTTACATCATAAATCATATATCAGTCTGATTTTGACTAATTAGCAGATTTATGATGTAAGATTTATGAACTATGATTTATGATTTCCAGAACCAATC
>JALZWC010000039.1 GCA_023300255.1 Saprospiraceae bacterium
AAACTAAAATCTATGTTAGAATTTAATAATCCTTCATTCGACGATACAATTTCAAAAGAATGGATAGTCACCAATGGTATTGGTGGCTATGCTTCTTCTTCTGTAAATGGAGCAAACACTAGGCGATATCATGGCCTTTTGATTGCCTCCGCTAATCCACCAACCCAGCGTTCTGTTTTGGTGTCAAAAGTAGAAGAATGCATTAGTTTACAACGAGATACCTGCATAGCACTATCTTCTAATCGTTACCCTAATGCGGTTCATCCAAAAGGGTATCAATACCTACACAGCTTTGATAGGTCTCCTTTCCCTCGTACTATATTTGAAGTTGGCGGGCAATTAATTGCTAAGACTGTTTTTATGGTCTATGGTTCAAATACCACAATAATAGAATATGAAAATATAGGTAAAGCCACCTATAAATTATCTTTACGGCCCATTTTTTCGCAACGAGATTATCATAGTCTATTTCAACAAGATGACTACTATGATTTTTATTTTGATCAAAAAGATAATGTACTAAAGATACATTCTCATTTTGGGTCTACGCCTTTGTTTTTCAAGTACTTCAACGGAGAATTTACGGAAAAGCGGGAATGGTACAAAAAATTTGAATTCGGGAAAGAAGAATATAGAGGCTTAGGTTTTCAAGAGGATGGGTATGGTCTTGGTGGAGTAACTAGTGTATTAGGTCCAGGAGAGAAAACTTATCTGATGTTCACATTAGATGAAAAAATCTTAAATGACAATCCACAAAAATTAAAGGATGCAGAAATAAAAAGATTAAAGTCTCTTAGGCTTCCAACTATAAAAAATCAGTTTTTTAATGATTTAATGGTTTCAGGAGATCAATTTCTGGTGAAACGAGCATCTACGGACAGTCACACGATATTAGCAGGGTATCATTGGTTTACTGATTGGGGGAGAGATACGATGATTGCTATGCGAGGTTTATGTATTGCTACTGGTAGACAAGAAATTAGTCGTTCTATTCTTAAAACTTTTTTCAATTATTTGAATGAAGGAATGCTACCAAATCGCTTCCCTGATTTCGCTGATGAAGATGTGGAGTATAATACGGTAGATGCTACGCTTTGGCTATTCGTTGCTTTATATGAATACTATGAAAAATTTGGTGATAAAGCCTTTATCAAAGAACATTTCAGTCAATTATCAGAAATCCTTGAATGGCATTTTAAAGGGACCAGATTTAATATACATTTGACAAAAGAAGGGTTCATCTTTGCTGGAGAAGGCATTACGCAATTAACATGGATGGATGCTAGGGTAGGGGATTATGTAGTTACACCAAGACATGGATGTCCAGTAGAAATACAAGCTTTATGGTTCAATGCCCTAAAAATTTACGCTTTCTTTAATAAAGAATTAAAATTAGGAAAAGATAAAGTATTAGATACTAGTGTTAGCATTTCTAAGAAACTAGAAACTAACTTTAACAAGTATTTTGTAAATGAAGCAGGCTATCTAAATGATGTAGTTATACCAGAAGAAAGTACAGATGATGCACTTAGACCGAATCAAATCTATGTGATTAGTTTGCCTTTTTCTTTAGTAGATAAAAAGCAAGAAAAGAAAATTTTTGAGATCGTTCAAAAAGAATTGTATACCCCTTTGGGTTTACGTACGCTTAATACAGCTCACCCTGAATTTAAACCAATTTATAAGGGAGACCAATGGCATAGAGATACCGCTTATCATCAAGGAACGGTTTGGCCTTTCTTATTAGGAGATTATTTTTTAGCACAACTAAAGGTTTACAATAATTCAGCAAAAGTACGTAAAGACGTTTTGGCGGCTATTAAGCCACTAGAAAAACACTTCTACGAAAGTGATTGTATTCACGGAATTTCTGAAATATTTGATGGACTATCGCCTAATGAAGGACGTGGAACTATCCAACAGGCTTGGTCAGTAAGTGGTTTACTATTGACTTATTTGCAGGGCGATTTATTGAAATAATGAGAACTTATTGGTAACTATTCAGCATCCGTGTGAACCCACCCCAAGCCTCCCTTAAAAGGGAGGGAGACGTCTGCGAAACGAAATTTTCAATCGCAGACGTTTCCTTTCTTCGTTAAGGGTCGAGGCGAGTTTTTAACGGAATGTTGAATAGTTACAATTATTGATTTTTTGTCAAGACTAAACATCAAAATGAGTACACGAATCAAAGCAATTAGTGCCATTTATCTTAGTGGCTTTTTACAAGGAGTTGCCTTAGTACTATATCCAGCAGCAGGTAACATTTTTACGAATGAAGCTTACCATGGATTGAGTAGTGCAGAATATGGAATTTTATTTATTCCACAAATTATTTTTGCTATAATTTCTTCCCTTTCTGCGCCTAAATTAGCAGAAAAATATGGTATGAAAAAAGTATTAACCTTTGGGTTAATAGCAAATATGTGTGCTATGTTATGCTTTGCTGCTAGTGTAGTTTGCATTGGTATAAGTAGCCTTCCATTTTGGACATTAATGTTAGGAACCGCCAGTCTTGGAGCAGGCTTTGGATTTACTATTACTGCCTTAAATCCTTTTGCTTTCAATTTGTTTCCAGGAAAAGAAGCATCTGCTGTAACTGGAATGCATATTTTTTTAGGCTTAGGCACAACCGTATCTGCTTTATTATTAACCAGTTTTCAAAATATGGGTTTATGGTGGGGTGCAGGCATATTGGTGGGCATCGCATTTTTGGGGATGTTATTTTTTCAAATGCCAATACCGCTTACCTTACCAAAAGTAAGCCTCACGGAAAATGAACAGACAAATAGAAAAACGCCTTTTAGAGTATGGCTTTTCGCTGCAGCTATTTTTCTATATGCTTTTAGTGAAGCAACTTTTGGTAACTGGGGAACTATTTATTTGGAGCAAGAAGCTGGCCTATCTGTAGGGCAGGCTGCTTTAGGTTTATCTATTTTTTGGGCGGCAATTACAGCAGGAAGAGTGATCTTTACCTTACTAGCTTTAAAATTTAATACTAAAATATTATATCTAATTGCACCATTTTTAGTTGCTGTAGTTTTCTTTTTCCTTCCATCCTTTACTGGTGCTACAGCCAATTTAGCTGCTATGGCATTTGGAGGTTTAGGTTTGTCTTTCTTTTTCCCATATACGATTAGTCTGGCAACCGAAGAATTTCCTGAATTTTCAGCAATAGTGTCTGGTGCATTAGTCGCAGCTATTCAGGTTGGAAGTGGTATTAGTACCAATATTACAGGTGTATTAAATAAGACTTTTTCATTGGGTACTATTTTTCAAACTTCTGC
>JALZWC010000040.1 GCA_023300255.1 Saprospiraceae bacterium
TTACAAAGTTTTGCAACTTGGGAAGTCTTGATTTTCAAGGAAATAAATCTTCCCAAGTCTCGAAGACTTTGTAAGATCCCGCATTAGCGGTCAGCCTGTAGAAGTGATCGGACCAATTGGGTTGAAATTGCCCCCACTTTGTTTTACATTCAAATGGTTTATATTTAGGAACTAAATCTCTTCCACCGCAGTAACAGGCAACCAACCTTGTTCCCCATTAGACAATTTAACTTTATACCAACTACCGATTTTATCTAATAAATCGACCTTAAGCCCTTCATGAATACTTATTAATTTGGTGCTTTGAAGATCTGGGCCATTTTTTAAATCAATAGCAGTTTCCAGTACAATAGCTTGCTGGCTATTCGCTTCAAAATTACCTTGGCTACGAGCAGCAAGAAATAGGAGCAGACTTAGCCCCAATAAAATTAATCCTCCTAGGAAACCTTTCTTTTTTAAACTTCTTTCTTCTCCAAATAGCCAAAGAATTAGACCACCCACACTTGCACATATAGTTAATAAAGTCAAGATACTCCAAGTCATAGAAGACAAGGATTGGTAAAAGGATTGCCACCAATCTTTTAAAAAAAAAGTACCGATCACATCTAGATCATCTACTAATTGTTCTTGAACAATGGCTAAGTTATAGGCTGCATCGGCATCACTAGGTGCTATTTTTAATACGCGTTCAAAATTTAATACAGCCTTTCCTAACTGCTTGTTTTTCCAATAAGCATTCCCTAAATTATAGTAGAGTTCTGTGGAGAAATCTCCACTTGAAAGAACAGATTCATACTGCTCAATTGCTTTTGTGTATTGTCCTTTTGTATAGGCTGTATTAGCTTGATCAAATAATTCTTGTGGAATATTTGCGAAAACCATAGTAATACTTAAAAGAAGTAAATAAGTAAAGATTTGCTTCAATTTCCAAGAGGTCATTTTCTATATATTTGTTAATATTAGTCAAAGTAGAATAGAGAATAGAGAATAGAGACAGTTTTCGTTTGCAAACAACAAAATTTGGTTATTTTTTAAACGGAATAAGTAGTCGGACATAAATAAGCCATTTTAATGTTAGGTTATTTTTGGCCGACTACTTACATCTCTATTCTCTACTCTTAAAAATGTCCAGTAGTCTATTCGACTACTCGTCTAATTTTGTAAATTGCTATCAATGAATTATTTATATTTTATTGCTAATTGGTTGAATCTCGACCGTCAACCGTTTTCCGTCTGTCGTCAACCAATAGCCATTAATTCCAAAGAAGATAAGCTGCCACAAATGGCAATAAAAAAATAAAAGCATCAAAGCGATCTAGCATACCTCCATGTCCAGGCAAAATATTTCCAGAGTCTTTAATATTTAAACTCCGTTTCAGCATAGATTCTATTAGGTCACCAATAGACCCAAAAATAGAAACGATTCCTGCTAAAATCAACCAGTCTTTCAATAATAAGTCTTTGAAAATTAAACTTAAAAGATAGGCAACTAGAAAAGCAACGATTACACCACCTGTAGAACCCTCCCATGTTTTTTTTGGCGAGATTCTAGGAAATAGCTTAGTCTTACCAATTTGAGAACCTACCAAATAAGCACCAGTATCATTTGCCCAAGTCAAAAGCAAGATGCCAAAGATAATATTAGGACGAAAAGTGCCTCCTGAAAAAGCGATTAATGGTATTAAAGCAAATGGAATGCCTATATAAAAGATACCTAGCGTCAAATTGCCAATATTAGTAAATGGTTTTTCAGAACTAGTGTATAATTCATAAATAAATGCGAGTAGTACTATCGGAAAAAATAGTAAAGAACAATTATATAAGAAAGAGTTGTCTAAATCACTAGAGAGCTGTAAATAAGAAGTAGCTAGAACAGGAAGGAGTCCTAGCAATAGACCGATCCATTTTCTACCATTATTCGTGTTGTCGAGGGTCAGGTTGAAGTATTCCCATAAACACATTCCCGTTATTAGAAGAAATAAGCCAATAAGAGTCATTGGGTGAAGATATACCCCGCCAACCATAACAATTACAAAAACAATGGCGGTCATTACCCTTTTTAAAAAACCTTGCATAAGTCTGGTTCTATTGTTGCATTTATTTAAAACCATACTGGTTTTAGAAGAGAGAGTAGAGAGCAGAGAATAGAGACGTATTTCATTTAAAATAGACGAAACTTCATTGTTTTAAACGAAATGCATCTCTGTTCTCTCTTCTCTACTCTCTATTCTAATTTTTGTATGATTTCCCTTTTGCGGTGAAAATACGAAATTACCTTATTGGAAGAGTTATATTTGTAGAATTTTAGAAAACTATACCTTGTTATGAAAATTAAAGTGGTCAACAAATCGGCTTTCGAATTACCACAATACAAAACTATTGGTAGTGCTGGACTAGATTTATGTGCAAATATAGCCGATGCAATTACTTTAAAATCCTTAGAACGAACTATTGTACCAACAGGCTTATATATAGAATTACCGATGGGTTTTGAGGCACAAATACGGCCTAGAAGTGGATTATCTATTAAGAAAGGACTAACTTTAGTCAATACACCTGGTACGATTGATAGTGATTATAGAGGAGAAATTGGAGTGATTATGATTAACCTATCTCCTGATTTGCAAACAATTCAACCAGGGGAGCGAATTGCACAAATGGTTATAGCCAAATATGAACAAATTACTTGGGAACCAGTTGAGATTTTAGGAGAAACAGATCGTGGTGCAGGTGGATTTGGTAGTACAGGTGTTTAAGGCAAAGAGTAAGAATAAATTAGCCATTTTAACCTGCCCAGCAAGCCCGTCCGCTTTGCGGTTCACTTGCTCTGCAAGCTCATCCTCTAAGA
>JALZWC010000041.1 GCA_023300255.1 Saprospiraceae bacterium
CTACATCTTTGGGTACCTTATTTATTTCCTACTCCCTGACTGATGCACCTCCTAAATTAAGATTTCTAGAATAAAATAACTGAACAAAATGCAGTTTTGTCAAATGTTAGTTAAATTGACGGAGAATTTAATATATACTATACCAATAAAGTGCCTATTTGAAAGTAACTAATGAAAAAAGAAAAACCTTTAGTAAATAATACCTATCTCTTAGAAAAAATACCAGGAAAAGGTGGTTGGACCTATGCTGCGATACCAGAAGTCCTCCAAAGTAAGGAAACGCCTTTCGGTTGGGTGCGCGTGAAAGGTAGTATAGATAGCTATGGATTTAAACAATACAAATTGATGCCTATGGGAAACGGGCAGTTATTCTTACCGGTCAAGGCACAAATAAGGAAGCAGATAAAGAAAGAGGCTGGCGATAGGGTAAAGGTAGTATTATATGCGGATGATTCTTTATTAGAAATACCAGAAGAAATTTTGGCTTGTTTTGAGAATGAGTTGCCTATTATTAAAAAGATCTTTAGGAGTTTTTCAGGAGGACAACAAAAGGCTTATTTAAAATGGATTAGTGCTGCCAAAAGAGAAGAAACAAGAGCCAATCGAATAGCCGAAATGATGTGCCGATTGGAGGAGGGATTGAAGTTTGGGAAGTGATTTGCTAGATTGAAATTTGTCCAGCAACGGGAAGTTGCAGGACAAACTTGATACTTAAATTTCTATTTATCCCTCTCCCAATAAGGTATTAATATCTTTAATCAATTGCTGAATAGCTGTTTTATTCAATCCATTATAAATTCCTCTGATATGTTTGTTTTTGTCTATTAGGACGAAATTCTCCGTATGTAAAAAATCGTCTAGATCTTTTTCTAGTCCCAAATCCTCTTCCACAAAATATTGGTATCGACCAAGGTCATATATATGATCCCTGTCTCCAGTAGCTAAGTGCCATTTGCCATCAATTACACCTTTTGCTTCTGCGTAATTTTTTAAGACAGCAACCGAGTCATATTTAGGCATAACAGAATGAGATAACAATAAAACTTCTTCATGGGAGCGCATAGCCTCTTGGAGTGTGCCCATGCTGGCGGTCATCTTTGGGCAGATGCCCGGACAAGTCGTAAAGAAAAAATCTACCACAAATATTTTATCCTTAAAGGTTTTATCGGTAATTGTTTCCCCGTTTTGGTTGGTCAATTCAAAGGAAGGAATTTGATGGAATTCTTTTAAGGCATCACTTTCAGGAGACAACCAATGAGGCGTGAAAGTCGGATCATCATAATAGGGTAGGGTATTAACTCTACTTTGATTTTCTTCCTTAGGTGCACAACTGATTACTAACAAACTAATAGCAAGAAGACATAGACTATTCTTTATATTGAACCACTTCTTCTGCCAATTCAAAACAGAGGTTTGCTCTTTTGAGCCCAAATATTCTACCATTTTTTGCTTCATAATTATTATAAATTTTTCCATTTTCTCGCCATGCTTTTTGGATTCCTTGTTCTTGACCATTCACCATACTTTGGCGTTTAAATTTTGCACCGCTTTTATACCATTGCAATTGAATACCATCTGGTGTTCCATTCTTAAAAATAGATTGGGAACGAAGGGCGCCATTTTTCCACCAAGTTTTTGTAATGCCTTCCTTTCGACCAGCTTTATAATAGGCCTCAAAACTTAGTAGACCATCTGGAAACCATTTTTCATAAAGTCCTTCTTTTTTTCCATTTAGATATTGAATCGCAGCGGCCTTTGCATTTTTAGTATAGTAGATAACAGAAGTTCCAGTGAAGGGCTTGTCTTTGTAATATACTAATCCTTCTATGGCTCTTAATTCTGTTGAATCTTTATCAACAATTAATAGTGCTCCTTTAGGATTAATTATTGATTGGGGAGTCTCTGTGATTTTAAGTTCTTGATTCAGAGATTGTGGTTGACAAGAGACTAGCCAAAAATTAAATAATAGGAAGTATATTGGATTAATTATTCTCAAAATAATTGATTTTTGATTACCTAAAAATCATATAAAAAAGTTGGTAGCTCTGCTCCCAAGCTTGCTTTTTTGCTAGGAGCAGAGTCTACCTGCCTTATTTACTTTTTAATTAACCGATCCAGGTGTTCCTTGGTAATCTCCAGGGAACAAGATGTAGTAAGCATTCAAGTACAATTCATTTTGAATATGGTAATGGTATTCTGCTTCCTCTGTATGCTGTGTGGTACTAGTATGTCCACCAGATTCATCTAAATCTGTTGGGTAAGTACCTGTAGAAGTACATCTTCTACCATACAAGAAAAAGCCATCACTGATAAGACCAATTAGATTTGCATCATCATCTGACCAAGCTACTGGCTCTAAGTGATAATGGTAACTTTGAGGACCTGTATGTGCTCCATTATAATCCAAAGAACCTACAGCACCTTCTAGTGCTACACCAGCTCCTTCTTCATCATTATAAATCATAGCACCACTAACTGCAATACCGATAGCTCCAAGACCTGTTGAAGTAGTACTACTCGCTTTTTGAGGATCTATATCTACTCTTAAAGTATAAGATCCCATGAAATCGTCTATGTTTCCAGGTGCCATTTGCTCGTAAGTAGTAGCAGTTGGTTCCACCC
>JALZWC010000042.1 GCA_023300255.1 Saprospiraceae bacterium
AGGCAGGCAGGCACGCAGGCAGGATTTGACACAATTTCATTGTTTTTAAACGAAATACATCTCTGCTCTCGCTTCTCTATTCTTTAAAAGATAGGAGCATAAAAAACTATGAGTAATAAGATTAAAATAGAAGCTAGTTGGCGAACGGCACTAAAAGAAGAATTCAACCAACCTTATTTTGAGACATTAATAGAGTTTATCAAACAAGAAATTCGTAATGGCAAAGTAATATATCCACCAGAGCCACTAATATTTAATGCCTTTAATAGTCTACCTATAGATAAGGTAAAAGTGGTCATATTAGGTCAAGATCCTTATATCAAGCCTAATCAAGCTATGGGGCTTTCCTTTTCTGTACCAAAAGAAATCAGAACGCCACCTTCTTTAAAGAATATTTATAAAGAAATGCATCAAGATGTGGGAATTATAATACCAGATCATGGGAATTTGACCAAGTGGGTGGGAGAAGGCGTTTTTTTGTTAAATGCAGCACTTACGGTGGAAGCTGGAAAATCAGGCGCTCATTTAAAGAAAGGCTGGGGTCAATTTACGGATGCAGTTATTCGTACTATTTCTAAAGAGCGATCAGGTGTTGTTTTCATGCTGTGGGGTAATTTTGCTAAAAATAAAGCAGATTTAATAGACGTTTCAAAACATTTAGTCTTAAAGGCTGCCCATCCTTCTCCATTGGCGAGAGGGGCTTATTTTGGGAGTAAACATTTTTCTCAAGCGAATGCTTATTTTGAATCGAATGGACAAGCACCAATTGATTGGCAGATATGATTAAAAGAGGTCAGATGTCAGACCGTTTCACTGTCAGGTGTCAGACTTGCGATGTTGACTATTAGATGCTGACAGCGCAGTGATCTGAAATGGAATATATACTCTAAACGGGGTAAGAAGTGATTTTGAGTTTGATATTTTGTGCAATTTTAGAATCACAAATTTATCTCGTGCAAAGCAAATGCCTATTTTGAGTTGAATGGACAAGCATCAATTGATTGGCAGATATAGAACTTTTTAGAGGTCAGATGTCAGACCGCTGCGCTGTCAGAATGCTGCGCTGTCAGATCCTTACAACTCATAAAAGCGTCACGTTGTCTACGTCATATCTCTGACTTCTGACAGTTCCGTTAGCGCAGCTAACTAGAACGATCTGACTTCTGACATCTTAACAAAACCATATTTTGAATAAAAAAATAAAGTATCCAATCCTCTGCCTTTTACTATTATCTATAATTGGTAGTAGTTATCAAATGTTGCAATTGCCTTTATGGAGTTATTGGACCTTATTACAATTTATTAGTACCTGGTCTTTCATTGTACTCTTATTGGAAAAGCGTTTTTCTTCCTTCTCCCAAAATACTCGCTGGCTTTCCTTAGCGACACTGAGTGGTATTTTGTTAGCTCTTGGATTTCCCACCAGTCCGCTCACGCCCATCATGTTTGTTGGTTTCGTGCCTATATTAATGATTGAGCGAGAGCTAAGCCAACTAAAAGAAGGTCCCAGTAAAGCTATATTATTTAGATACAGTTATCATGCTTTTGTAGTCTGGAATATATTTACCACTTTTTGGGTAGGTAATACCGCATATATAGGTGGAGTGGTGGCCATATTGACGAATTCCTTATTCATGACAGTACCTATCGTATTGTTCCACCAAACTAGTAAGGTCTTAAGAAGGAGTTTTGCACCAGCAGCATTTATCGCTTATTGGTTGGCTTGGGAATACTTACACCTTAATTGGGAAATATCATGGCCATGGCTAACCTTAGGCAATAGCTTTGCTCAATATCCAAGTTGGGTACAATGGTATGAATATACAGGAGCGTTTGGAGGATCTTTTTGGATACTCTTAGTCAATGTCTTGGTTTTAAAATGGTTGATCGCTGAAAAAGGAGGTGCATTCTATTTAGATAAAACAGCTATCTTAAAAATAGCAGGGATTATACTTTTACCTATATTGGGTTCGCTAGGAATGTATCACACTTATGAAGAGCAAGGAAGTTTATCGGAAGTTGTAGTAATACAGCCTAATTTTGAACCACATTATGAGAAATTTGATATTCCACAAAAAGATCAATTAGAACAATTTCTATCTCTTTCAAGGGAAGCATTGACCCCCGATACAGACTATTTAGTATTCCCTGAAACTAGTTTAGGGCTATTTTACAATAAAAATATAGGGAAGGAACGATATACTAGAACCTTAAAAAGATTAGTAGCTGAGTATCCGAAGTTAAACTTAGTGACAGGTTTAGTCACCCGAAAAATATTTGATAAAGGCGAATCACATACGCCTGCAACGCGGACTTATATAGATCATGCTAGAAAAGATACTATTTATTGGGAATTATATAACGCTGCGGTGCAAATTTCTGCAGAGACAGATTCTATTCCTATCTACTTTAAATCAAAGCAAGTGCCTGGTGCAGAGATGATGCCGTATCCACAGCTTTTCTTCTTTTTAAAACCGTTAGCGGATAAATTAGGAGGGTCATTAAGTGGTCATGGTAAGCAAAAAGAACGGACGGCATTCAAGAGCTCGGCTGGTGGAGTAGGACCGATGATTTGTTATGAGTCTGTATATGGAGAATATGCTACAGGTTATGTTCGACATGGGGCCAATGCTTTATTTATTATCACGAATGATGGCTGGTGGGATGATACGCCAGGGCATCTTCAACATCTAAAATTTGCTAGTCTTAGAGCTATAGAAACAAGAAGAGCGATTGCCCGCTCTGCTAATACAGGGGTCTCTTGTTTTATTAATCAGAGAGGAGATATTTTGCAAGCTACTAAATATGGAGAGGCAGCAGCTATAAGTCGAGAGATACGGATGAATAATACTTATACGTTTTATGTGAAATGGGGCGATGTCATTGGTAGAGTAGCTGTTTTCTTAACGCTTTTATTACTATTAAATAGTTTTGTGAAAAGCAGAATAAAGGAATAGACGGATCATTACTTATCTATAGCAATGTCATTAATTTAGCATTTTTATAAATACTTGTTAAAATATGTTAATATTTAATTCGTTTATAGAGAAGTTGGTTATAAATAAATTGGTATATTGTTTACAAATCATTGATTACTAGCTATTTCAGCTTTTTTTTGATTTCTGTGATGAATCCTTTTTTAATTTTTTTCGATTAACTAAGGAATGAGGAGATAATAAATGTTACAAGTTGGGTGAGTCATTTTTCTGTCTTAGGAAGCCAAAAAACTAGTGCATAGCAGGGCTACGGACTCTTTTTTTGGCTTTCTAAGACTGGAAAAGGGCAAGCCAAGTTG
>JALZWC010000043.1 GCA_023300255.1 Saprospiraceae bacterium
ACCAGTATTTGTTACGTTCTTAAGGGGCGTAGCTCCTGCCTGGCGGCCCGACAGGCTCGTCCCCGTCAATTACGCAAATACTTATGTATATACCATAGCCTGCCTTGGCAGGCAGGTTTAAGCGAAATTTATCTCTATTCTCTGCTCTTTTCTTATGTATAGTAGTAGGGTTTAGTTAGTGTCAATTACTTTCAGGGCTTAGATAAACTTGTCGGATATGGCAAAAAAATTGGCAAAACTTCCAAAAGGAAGCTTGCCAACAAAATTGCAGTCCGAGTTAATTCTTTATTTGGTTATTTTAAGTATACGTATAGCTCTTTACTTTAAATACTTACAATCCTAAATTAGGTTGTATAGTATAAAAGTAAAAGGTAAAGCAACAAATTCGTAGGGATGAAAGAAGCTTTAGAAAATCAAATGGTTAGTTCTTGGAGAGGCTGCATACATAACGTACAAGAATGGATATAGAAATATCCTGAATTCAGCCGAACTCACTTAGCAATTGTAGAAAAATGTTTTTTATAAGCACTCGGAAAGCAAATAGCAGGATATTAACAGACTAGAATTTGGACTTTGGAATGACGTAGAAATAAATAAATTATTTCCACATCATCCCCAAATACAATAATAAATTATTGTTAAAGCCCTAACTGTAGTATTTTTGTGTTTTGCTTGCGTTCAAAAGCTAGATTTTTTAAAAATAAATAAACCTAACTTCGCATATTGTGACGTAGTAAAACATAAAAGTAACAAATTTGATGCAAAAACCTTTACAATTAAGTGATGATTTTAAATATGTAATAGACCTACTTGAAAAGCAACAGAAGAGTATGTTTATCACAGGTAGGGCAGGAACGGGTAAATCTACACTCTTACAGTTGTTTAGGCGAACGACCAGAAAAAAAACAGTTGTTTTAGCACCTACGGGTGTTGCTGCTTTAAATGTACAGGGGCAAACAATTCATTCTTTTTTTAAATTTCCAGCTAAACCTTTACATCGCACAGAGATCAAGCGACTCAGATATAGAAAGCTTTATGAAAAGGTTGAAGTGATTATTATTGATGAGGTGTCAATGGTTCGAGCCGACTTATTAGAAAATATTGATGTTTTTCTAAGATTGAATCGAGATAACCATGCGCCTTTTGGGGGGGTACAAATGGTCTTTTTTGGCGATTTGTTCCAATTACCTCCTGTCGTAGCTACGGATCAAGAGAGAATGCTTTTTCAAACAGATTTTGAAAGCCCTTATTTTTTCTCAGCCCATGTATTTGAAGAGTTTGAAATGGAAATGATGGAGCTTCGACAGATCTATCGGCAAGACAATCGGCATTTTATTCGATTGTTAGAGTCTGTCCGAATGAATTCTATTGATTATGATGATCTAGAGGACTTAAATGAACGGCATCTACCGGATTTCGAAACAGATGAAAGTTATATCACTTTATCTGCTAGGAATGCTACTGTTAATAGAATTAATCAAAAGGAATTAGATAGTTTAGATACAGAACCCTATAATTATGTAGGAAAAACAGAAGGGCAGTTTGATCCCAGACTTTATCCAACGGATTTAATATTGACGCTTCGAGAAGGGGCCCAAGTAATGTTTGTCAAAAATGATTCGGATGGAAAGTTTGTCAATGGAACCTTGGGAAAGATTACGGAGTTATCAGGCACTAGTATCAACGTATTGATAGAGGAGCGTGGAAAATCGGAAACGATCAAGGTGGAGAAAATGGATTGGGAGCTACAACGATATACGATTGATGAGGCAGATGATAGTAAAATCGAAGCGAAGGTGGTCGGCAAGTTTACTCAGTACCCCATTCGTTTGGCATGGGCGATCACGATTCATAAGAGCCAAGGAAAGACCTTTGAAAAGATGATTATAGATTTGGGCAAAGGGGCTTTTGAGTATGGCCAAACCTATGTTGCACTTAGTCGTTGTCGTACGCTAGATGGCATTGTGTTGAAGCAAAAATTACGACCAAGAGATATCATGGTGGATGAGCGGGTCATTGATTTTTATGGCACTTTTTTATGATTGCTTATTAGGCGCCAGGCAGGCGCAGAGCTACTTCGTAGCCACACGGATACCACGGATTTTTGTAGGTTGTGAGGGAGTTGACTATAGGCAACTCTTTGCATCGCTGGCGCAAAGGCTGTGCCTTGTGCTTACTATCCATGAGGCTTTGCCTCTACGATATAATGCAACCTATCCGCATTCCCAATTACCTTTCACTAAAAAGAAACCTATGGAAATAAAAGAAAAGAATAGGTATTTAATTTATTCATTATTGTGGTTAAGTTTTGGAAGTTTCGTTTTACATCGAGATTCAAAAATCTATAAAGAAAATTTAGAAAGTATTGAGGTGACACTTGAAGAAACTCCTAGATTCTATGATGGAAACAATCCACATCTAACGATAATAACTGAAGAATATTTAAAAAAATTTGTAATTGCAGGAATGTCTGTAAGAGCAATGGATAAGGCTAGATTTACAAGACAAATAAGAAAGGGAGATAAAGTAATACTATACATTGATAAAAAAGACAAAGCATATCTAAAATATATCACCATTATAAATAATTCCACCGCCGTCTATGGATTTGAAAAAAATTTAATAAGTTATACTGATTTAGACTTGCGAAATTTGAAAAAAAAAGAAGATGATCGCCTCGCCTTTGGTGCGATTGTTTTGGGAATAATATCCTTTCTGTATTTTTTCTTATCAGATAAACTACAATTAGACTATACTAAAGTAATGATTATTGCTGGAGTTGTGAGTATTATAATTATTACTATTTGGAATTCTTTCTAGATTTTTAAATAAAGAGAAGGCGAAAAGGAACGAGGAGATAATAAATGCAGATTCTTGAGTAGCTTATTTTTTTCTTAGTTTTCTTTTGAAAGCGGGAGTATTGTTGAAACTATGACCGATCCTGCCTGCGTGCCCTATGGTATATACATAAGTATTTGCGTAATTGACGGGGACGAGGCTACGCCCCTTAAGAACGTAACAAATACTGGTATTTTACTATAGACCGTGCCGAA
>JALZWC010000044.1 GCA_023300255.1 Saprospiraceae bacterium
AGTAGAGACAGATTTCGTTTACAAACAACGAAATTTGGTCATTTTTTAAGCGAAATTTATCTCTATTCTCTGCTCTTTTCTTATGTATAGTAGTATGAATGGATATCTCAACTATCTGCTAACTCCTTCATTCCATTAATCATCGTATCCCAAGCAAACTCTTTTTTTACTTCTTTCACTACAGCTACAAATGCCGCTTCTTTTTCTTTTTCATAAAACGTTATAATAGCATCCGCTATTGCTGCTACCTCTACGGGCACCACATAGCCTCCTGCTTCATGCCTCACAATTTCAGGAAGTCCACCAACATTAGTCACTACCATTGGTTTTTCAAAATGATAACATAATTGAGAGATGCCACTTTGGGTAGCTGACTTGTAGGGTTGGACTGCTAAGTCTGCGGCACTAAAGAAATATTTGACTTCTTCATTAGGAATGAAATCTGTTCTTAAAACTAGACGGTCTTCAATTCCTAATTCTTTTATTAATGATTCATACTTTTCTTTGCTACCATAATATTCTCCTGCTACGATCAATTTAATACCTCTTTGTTTAATCCTTTCATCTGCCATTGCTCGAAGTAATAAATCTAAGCCTTTATAGTCTCTAATAAAACCAAAAAACAAAATGTATTCGCCCGCCACAGGTATATTCAACCATTTCCTTGCACTCGTTTTATCTAGTGGGTCACCATAGTTATCATATACAGGATGTGGAATATATTTTACAGGTTGTTGTTTTAAAAATTGTTGCAAGTCTCGTTGAACAGATTTAGACATGACAATAAATGCATCTACTTGGTTAACAAAATATTGCGCTAACTGCTTATCCCCTATTCTTTTTTCATGCGGGATAATATTATCAATCAGTGATAAGATTTTGGTGTGTTTATTTTGTTTTATAATTCGGAGCATCGTACCGAAGCAGGGTCCCATAAATGGCAACCAAAATCGACATAAAACTATATCTGGTTTTAATGCTTTGATAACTCTACCTGTCTTGATCCAAGTAAGCGGATTAATAGAGCTAAAGGTTCGTTGAATGGAAAGATTGGTAGGCGCTGGGCCATCCGTATATTGGGTTTTTCCAGGAAATACTATAGATGGGTATTGTAGTGTAAAAGTGAAGATTTCTACCTCATCGCCCTGCACTTGAAATTCTTTAGCGATGCGTTCATTAAAAGAAGCTAAGCCTCCTCTAAAAGGATGGGCTGTACCAATGATAATTACTTTCTTCATATTAGATGGGAGTCTAATTTTAGTTACTCTGGATCGTCTCTAGTCCTATTCTTTTCTCAATCAAATAAGCATTTCGGTCAGTAGAGGTTCGAGCAATCAGCTCTGCTAAAAATCCACCTAAGAATAAAAGCGTTCCTAATACCATACAAGTCAAGGCAATAAAAAAGAAGGGGTTTTCAATCACTAAGCCAGGATTAGTTCCTTGACTCAATCTATATAATTTAATAAAACCTATATAGGTAGAGGAAAAGAATCCGATTAAAAACATAATACCACCAAGTGGTCCAAAAAAATGCATGGGCCTTTTACCAAATTTACCGACAAAGAGAATAGACGCTAAATCTAATAAACCTTTGACGCCTCGATACCAGCCATTAAATTTGCCTTCTCCAAATTTTCGTTCTTGATGTTGAACAACTTTTTCCCCAATATTTTTAAAACCTGACCATTTGGCAATAACTGGTACATAGCGATGCATTTCTCCATAAACCTCTATACTTTTCACTACTGCTAATTTATAAGCTTTCAAACCACAATTGAAATCATTCAAATGAATACCACTGACCCATCGAGTGATTCTATTAAAGAATTTAGAAGGGATGGTTTTGGAAAGTGGATCATGTCGCTCTTTTTTCCAGCCAGACACTAAATCAAACCCATCTTCCATTATCATTCGATGTAACTCCGGCACTTCTTCAGGGCTATCCTGCAAGTCTGCATCCATAGTAACGACCACATCTCCTTCTGCCGCATTAAAGCCTGTATTTAAAGCAGCAGACTTACCGTAATTTCTTCTGAATTTAATCCCTTTAATACGAGTATCTATCTCTGCTAAAGCTTCAATAACATTCCAAGATCCATCATCGCTCCCATCGTCTACGAGAATCAATTCGTAGCGAAATTTATGCTTCTCCATTACCTCTCGAATCCATTTCTCTAAGTGCGGAATAGATTCATCTTCATTAAAAACAGGAACAACGATTGAGACGTCTAACATAAGTGATTATTTCTATTAGAATAGAGAGTAGAGAATAGAGAGTAGAGATGGATTTCGTTTACATTCAACGAAATTTTTGTTTTTAATAAACGGATTTCATCTCTATTCTCTCAGTGTAACGGTCTCTGTTCTCTGTTCTTTTGAACAGTTATACTTGATTTACTTTTTCAAAATTATCTCTTCGAACAAGACGAGCGATTATTGCCGCTAACAAAAAGCCAAAAACTAAAGACATGATATAGGCAGAAACCGTCGTCAATAAATCATACTTAATATCGTTAGTTCTCGCTGCCATTTCCTCTGCCATTTCTTCACTAAAAACACCTGTGCTTAAAGTATCTAAGACATAATCTTTTTGAATTTGAAGCATTTCAGGGTCAAAATAATTAAAATGGAAGTAGTTAAAAGCATGATATATTGCATTTGCGACCATCCAAACAATAAATGCCGCTTTTAAAGCTTCTTTAAAGCTAATAAACCCACCATTATCTTTTCGCTCTTCTATGGCTGCCATAGCCATACCGACAATATAGAATATAATCGTACTCCATACGACTCCAGGACTCAATTGTAGTTTTTTATCTACAAAATAGGCCGTCAAAAGAATCAAAACAGTACCAATACCTGCTATTAAACCAAATTTCGTGCTATGTGCGTTCATTGTCTAATTTGAAAATGAGAATTCTAGATAAGCATAAGGAATGAGGAGATAATAAATGTTACAAGTTGGGTTAGTCATTTTTCTGTCTTAGGAAGCCAAAAAACTAGTGCATAGCAGGGCTACGGACTCTTT
>JALZWC010000045.1 GCA_023300255.1 Saprospiraceae bacterium
AATGGAGTTCCTAAGTTTGCAGAACAAGCAGCAGCTTATGGTATAGATAGTCCTGCTTTTAGTAATCAGGCTTACTTTTTTGATTATGATCGAGATGGAGATTTAGATATGTTATTATTGAATCATAATCCTAAATCTATGCCCGTTTTAAATGAAGGAAGCACTAAAACAAAATTAGCAGAGGATGACCAGTTCAAAGGATTGCGATTATTCCAACAAGGTCAATCGGGAGCATTTAAAGATATTACCAAGCAAGCTGGTATTAGTGGATCTTCTTTGAGCTATGGATTAGGTATTGGTATTTCGGATATTAACAAAGATGGCTGGCCAGATTTCTATGTGTCCAATGATTATACGATTCCTGATTATCTGTATATCAATAATCAAGATGGAACTTTTAGAAACGATCTAGCAGAGAGTGTTCGGTACAATAGTCACTTCTCTATGGGCAATGATATCGCAGATATAAATAATGATGGTTGGACAGATATTATCACTTTGGATATGTTACCAGAAGATAAATACCGACAACGTCAATTAATGGCCCCTGATAATTATTCCAAATTTGATTTGAATATTCGTAGTGGCTTCTATTATCAATATATGCGAAATATGCTGCAACTGAATAATGCTGATCCTAATCAAAAAGGACAAGTTACTTTTAGTGAAATTGGGCAATTAGCAGGTATCTCCGCAACTGATTGGAGTTGGGCAGCCTTAGCTGCGGATTATGATAATGACGGTTGGAAAGATTTGTATATCACGAATGGCTATCATCGAGATTATACCAATCTAGATTTCATTAAATACATGGATGATGTTGTACAAAGCAAAGGTCGCTTACAACGAGAAGATGTTTTAGAAATTATCAAAAACATGCCTGCCTCGGATGTCCTTAATTATATGTATGCGAATCAAGACGGTCGTACTTTTAGCAATACTACCAAAGCATGGGGTTTGAATCATCCTGCTAATAGCAATGGTGCAGCTTATGCAGATTTGGACAATGATGGCGACTTAGATTTGGTGGTTAATAATATCAACAAATCTGCTTTTATTTATAAAAATAATTCGGCAAAATCTACTGGAAATTATTTGCAGCTTAAATTGCATGGGGAACAAAAAAACACCCAAGGGATAGGTGCTGTTGCAACACTTACTGCTGGCAGTCAAAGCTATACTTTAGAACAATATCCAACAAGAGGATATTTATCGGCCGTCTCCCCTACCCTTCATTTTGGGATAGGAAAAGCAACTAGTATTAAATCAATAGAAATCGTTTGGCCTAGTGGTACTATTAGTTCACAAAAAAATATTGCAGCTAATCAAGTAATAGATATTTATGAAAAAGATGCGATCAACACTACTGTCAAACCTACTCTCATAAAGCCAATATTTAAAAAAATAAAATCACCTATTGCCTACAAAAATCCCAAGCAAAGCACTAGAGATTTTGATCGACAACAATTACTCATTAGTGAAATATCCCATCAAGGGCCTTGTATGGTCAAAGGTGATTTAAATGGGGATGGTCTAGAAGATATTTTTATTGGAGGAAATGTTGGACAAGCAGCTTCTATTTATTTACAACAGAAAAATAATCGTTTTTCCTTGCAAGCTAATGGCGTTTTTGAAACGGATAAAAATAGTGAAGATACAGATGCAGCAATATTTGACGCCAACGGAGATGGTCATGCAGATATATATGTCGCTAGTGGCGGTTATCATCAATTCCAGATAAATGATCCTTTACTACAGGATCGGCTATATCTAAATGACGGTAAAGGAAAATTTAGTAAAAGTTCGAATGCTTTACCTAAGTTATTTAATAGTACTTCTACTATTGCAGTCAATGATATCAATGGAGATGGATACGACGATCTTTTCCTAGGCACAAGTATTATACCTGGTCGTTATCCAGAAACGCCCAATAGCGCTTTATTAATCAACGATGGTAAAGGTCATTTTAATAATCAGATTGAACAAATCGCACCAAGTCTTCAATCTATAGGAATGGTAAAAGATGCCGTTTGGATCGATCTAAATAAAGACGAGCAAAAAGATTTGGTAATAGTTGGCGAATGGATGCCAATATCCGCTTTTATTTCTGAAGATGGAGCATTAGTCAACCAGACAGAAGATTATTTCCCAGTAGCCAATTCAGGTTGGTGGAATACCATTGCGCTTGCAGATTTTAACAAGGACGGACAACCAGATCTATTAGTTGGCAACACAGGTAGCAATACACATTTCCAAGTAAGCGATAACGAACCTGCTGAAATATATTTTAAAGATTTTGATCAAAATGGTTCTGTTGATCCTTTCTTCTGCTATTATAATAATGGAAAATCCTACCCTTATCTTAATAGAGATGAATTGGTCGGACAACTCGCTCAATTTAGATCCAAATTCACTTCCTACGAACAATATGCCAATACCCAATTAAAAGATATTTTCTCTAATGAAGAATTAGAAACTGCTGGTCACTTACAAGCAAGCAATTTAAAAACAAGTTTATTCTTAAGTTCATCAAACGGTAAATACCAAAAGCAAGCTTTACCTATAGAAGCTCAATATGCGCCCGTAAATGCTATCGCTGTTTTGGATTATGATAAAGACGATGCAGCAGATGTTCTACTTTGCGGCAACAATAGCCATACTCGTTTACGTATGGGTAAATTGGATTCAAATTATGGTTTTTTGTTAAAAGGA
>JALZWC010000046.1 GCA_023300255.1 Saprospiraceae bacterium
TAGCATTCCTTAGAAGAAAAAATGTCTAGCTTAAAACGACCAATTTATTCTTACACTTTGCTTTATTGTTTTGCCATTACTAATATCCAAAGCTGTATTGTATTCAACCAACTTTTATTGAGAAAAGTAAAACTGTACCTACTTGAATCGTCTAATAACACTGATAATATTGCTTTTTTTTACAATTAATTCTTTAGAATTAATAGCACAAAAAAGTACCGTCGCAGAGCAAATACCCCAAGTGGTTATAGAAGGAAAAATAGAAGCAGCTGCTCCATTTTCCTCCATCACGTTTAAATTTTATAAAGACTACATCTCTTTCGAAGAGCTGGAATATAGTGCTACTATAAAAGATCAAACTTTTTCCATTACGCTTCCAATACATGATGCTACTCCTGGATTTGTCACTTATGACAATCAAACGTTACCAATATTTTTAGAGCGTGGAGATAAGCTATTTATTCGCTCCACTCATACTGATTTTATTGACTCTATTGAATATTCAGAAGCAGGCGCATTGCGCAATAATTTCTTAAAAGAAACTTTCCTGAAGTTTGATAGAGAAGATGCCCTATTAGTCAAAGAGGGCATGCAACAGAAGACGGCAGAAGACTTTGAAGTGTTCATGCAGTCTTATAAAGATAGAAAAATTACCCACAGAGATGAATACCTAGCTCAACGAGATACTTTCTTTTCTACCACTTTTACGGAATACGTGGAGGCAGATATTAATTATTGGTGGGGGCATCAATTGATGTCTTATAAAGACAACCATCCTACTTCTCATTTATTACCCATAGCCCTTACTTTACCTAATGAGTATTACGATTTTATGGAAGAGTTGGCTTTGAATGATGAAAAAGCATTAGCTAATTTAAATTATTTAAGCTATTTAGATCGCTATATAGAATGGCGGCAAGATCGTATTTCAAGGGGATTATTGAAAATAGAAGGAAGGCCTACCAAGAAGAAAACTTTAAAAGTTAGTAGGGTAGAAACTTTTGCAGAGATTTTAGCCGACAATTTAGAGGTGCGGGCTGCTGCACATGACCAAAATGCAATCATTGGAAAGTTATATAGAAAAGATCGAGTATTATATTTGAGAGATATTACTAATGATCGTTTTTCTCATGTGTATAAAGGAAGAAGATATCAAGATAAATTTGTGAAAATCCAAATGCCTGATGGACAAATTGGTTGGGTTTATCAAAGAGGGATCAAAGTATTTGAAGATGTTTTATCAGAACATGTGGAAATAGATTTACCAGAAGATTATGGGGATTTTATTCAAGCGGTAAAATATAGTGAATTTAGAGGGAAAGTGTTACACTATGCCATTTCTAAGGATATATATAATGATATAAATAAAGGTAAGCGAGTACCAAAAGGGAAATTAGATAATTACATAAAGGTTTCTCCTTATATACAATATGTCCAATTAATTAAAGAAGCTTATACTGCAAAAGGATATGGACAACCGATCCCACTTAGCTCTTTAAGAGGTACTTCCGCAGACAAATCTGTTACAGATGAGAAGATTGCTAATTTTACTAGAAACCTTTCTGATCTATTGAGTGTAGCGGATGAAACACAAAAAAATGAAAAACCTAAAGTAAAACCTAAGCTAAAACCGGTTTTTGAAGAAGTAATACCAGCGCCTAAGTCCATAATCGCATCAACTTTTTTAAGCTCTAAAACTCCAGAAATACGTTCAGAAATACCAATTAATGAACCTGATTTAAGTCCTTATCTCCAGAATACTTCGTTTCGTTTCAATACCAACATTCCTTCTGGAAGAAAACCTGTACTTGTTATCAATGAGAATCCTCTTTTAAAGAAAGAACAGAAACATATCATTAGTGCTAATACGAGTAATTCCTTTATTACGGTGGCTACACCTTTAACAATGCCCACTACTTGGGAATTAAGAAGTGGTAGACAGGTAGTTGAGCTTTATTGTCGACCAGGGGATGATTTAGAGATCGATATTCAGGGAGCTAACCTATACACGAAAACTTCTTTTTCTGGTAAAGGAAGCGCAGAAAATAATTATCTATTAAAGTCAACGATTAAGTTTGATCATATTAATGAGGGCTTAGAACGGAATAAAAAAGATGCGAATCCTCAAGTATTTAAGGATTGGTTAAATTCTGTCCGTCAAGAAAAATTAGATTTCTTTTACCAATATACGCGGGAACATACACTCAATCCTGACTTCTTGGCTTATGCAGAGGCAGGGATTAATTATTGGTATGCTTTCAATCTGATGAACTATTTGTATGAGCATCCTTTCTTAAATGGTATGCCTTACCCAATGGAAGTTAATCCAGTGTATTTTGACTTTATGTCTGAAATTTCAGTCAACAATGATGCAGCATTACCCAATAAGTATTTTTTCAATTATATTCAAGAATTCATAGCTTATCAAAATAGACAGGTTGCTAATAAAGATAAAGACAGATATGCTTTAGCGGAGGAGTACCTAACAGGGGATACTAAAGAGTTTTTTCAAGCCTTTTTATTAGCATTGAAAACAAAAACAAAAGATAAAGCAGGATTAAGCCACCAAATAGCTGCTTTTTCAAAAACGGCAGCTAATCCGCTTTATGTAGAATATATTAAAGAAGCCTATCTGGATGTAAAAGGAATAAGAGAAGGAATGAAAGCGCCTGGATTTGAATTATTAGATCAAACAGGCAAGAAAGTCAATCTAGCAGATTATAAAGGCAAAGTAGTATTACTTGATTTTTGGGCGACTTGGTGTGGTCCATGCTTGGATTTATTACCAGTGCATAAAGATTTAAAAGAACGCTTTAAAGATAAAAATGTAAAATTTGTCTATGTCTCTATGGATAATAGTTCGGTCTTATGGAAGAATTTTATTACTAAAAAACGTTTAGCTGGAGACCATTTAATTTCTGGGGAGGCGATGGGAATGAAATCACCAATTGCAATAGATTATAAAATAGAATATCTACCTTTTACACTTCTTTTAGACACAGATGGTACTATTGTTTGGAAACGAACTGGCGGTTATAGTGTTAATAACTTAATTAAAGAGATGGAAAATTTATTGAAATAAGTAACGACCTAACAATAACCTCGTCAAAACGGGCGTACTTATTCTTGGCTTGTCCTTTTTTATTCTAAAAAATCTTAAAATGAAGCTATAGCTCCGCTATACTTTAATAATAGAATCTTTTTAGAATAAAAGATTACAAATTCATAACGGGGCACTTTATTTAATTCCTGCTTCACTAAGTAGTCAAACACAATGAAACTGCTATTTCAAACACATAGGCATATAGACCACATAGCATAGAAGCCTATGTGGTCTATGTGCCTATGTGTTTAGATAAAATGCTATTTTGTTAATTAATTTTATCCAACTAGTTACTTAATAGCATCTGCTAGATTATCCTCATGAATATTCGAACAATCCATTACTGCCTAATACTCTTATTCCTACCATTTTTTCTTAATGCTCAGGATGTGTATGACGTATATACCAATGAAAGTTTCCTAAATAACTATCGGGAAGGAGAAGACTTCTTCAATAAAGAGGCTTTTGGGAAGGCAGAAAGAGCCTTTAAAAAAGCAATTGCTTTAAAACCAGATTATGCGGCTACTTATAGACGATTAGGGGTTGTGTATGAAGCTCAAAAAGAGTATCAATTAGCTGCCGAGATGTATGACAGATGCATTGAATTAGATCCAACTATATCGAGAACTATTTATTATCAGAGTGGAGAAATGCACTTGAAAAATAGCGACTATCCTGCCGCTTATGAGCGTTTTAAAGCGTATGAATCTTACCTTAATTTACCACCAGAGTCATTTACAGACGGCACACTAGAATTGGACACCGAAACGTACTTTAATTCTCAATTAGCGAAGAGTTTAGAGGATTGTAAATTTGGTTTGTCAATTGCTGTTTTTGATACTATAGTATTGGAAAACTTAGGCCCAGCTATTAATTCAGAAGCAGATGATTGTTTCCCTTATTTGTCCAATGATGAAAGCTGGATGTTATATACCCGTATGGGAGCACGAAAAACAGTGGATGAAAATCTGTTGCATAGTACTTATAGCGATGGTGCATGGACTAAAGGGAAATCCTTAGGAAAAGAGATCAATTCTGAAGTAAATGAGGGGATGGGGAAAGCTACAAGGGATGAACGTCATATGTACTTTCCTGCCTGTAATAGAGAAGATGTGTTAGGTTTATGTGATATATTTCAAGCAGCAGTGGACAATGGTAAAATATTGGATACTAGGCAGTTAGAAGGAAAAGTTAATTCTGATAGATGGGATTCTCAGCCATCTATTAATTGTGATGGGCAAGCGCTGTATTTTGTTAGTGATCGACCGGGTGGATTTGGAGGAACAGATATTTGGGTTAGTTATAAAGAACTAGATGGTACTTGGGGGGCAGCTACTAACTTGGGTAGAAGAGTGAATAGCATACAAGATGAAGAGGCACCTTTTATTGCAGATGATGGCATGACCCTTTACTTTGCATCGAATGGACATCCTGGCTTAGGGGATCAAGACATTTTTTTTTCTCGTAAGAATGAAGCTGGTCGTTGGGGAACGCCCCAAAATCTTGGCGCACCTGTCAATTCTTCTCGGAGAGAATTGAGCTTCTTTGTGAATGCTAGAGGAAATTATGGCTATATCGCTTCTAATAGAGAAGGTGGATTTGGTGGTTTAGATATTTATAAATTTCTACTTCCAGAAAAGAAAGATTTTGAAGAGGTAGCGTATGTAAAAGGCACCGTTAAAAATGCAGAAACAGGAGAAGGGATACAAGCAAAGGTAGATATAACGGGAAAAGGAAATTATTTAACAGATGAACAAGGGCGATTCTTTGTATGTTTTCCTACCTTGAGTAAGCTCCCTGTTTCTGTTGACCAAAAAGGATATTATCCTTATCGGAAAAGATTAGGCTTGTTAAATTGGAGTGAAAAGGGGTATGTGGAGATAGATGTTTTATTACAACCAATGAACCAAGCAGCTAGCTTAAATCAGACAACGAAGAAAATAAAAATCACTCAACCAGAGGTGCCTATAGAAATATCTACAGAAATATCTTATAACGAAGGTGAAGAGAAACAGCTATATAGTACTTCTGATATTTATTTCTATTTTGATCAATTTCTATTGACAAGAGAAGCGCAGTATAGTATTGACAAATTGATTGAAGATATTGATCCAGAGCAATTAGCATTGGTTGTGATTGAAGGCTATGCAGATCAAATCGGCTCGGATGATTACAATCAAAAATTATCAGAAAAAAGAGCAGAAGAAGTAGCTAATTATTTTAAATCGAAGGGTTTGTTAAAACTAAAGGTAAGCTATCGAGGATATGGAAAAACAAAAAGTTCTTCTATTAATTCTAAGAATAGGAGAGTAGATATTGTGGTGTATTATAAAAAATCTTAATTAGAGAGTAGAGAGTAGAGACATATTTCGTTAAACAATGAAATTCCATTGTTCTTTAAACGTAATAAGTCTCTATTCTCTACTCTCGTTTCTCTATTCTATTTTTTTACAACAACTTTTTCAACTCTGCCTCAATAGAAGCCGCACCTCTCAAACCGACTGCCGCAATATTACCTTCTCTATCAATCATAAATGTTCGAGGAATACCAGAAACACCATATGTTTGGGCTGGAGCAGAATCCCATTTCTTAAGATCGCTTACATGCGTATCCCAGCTTAATTTATCTTGAGCAATCGCTTGTTTCCAACGATTTTTAGAACTTTCCATTTGTTGGTCAATTTGTGCTTGATTGCCACCATATCTGGCCATTGTTCTAGAATCTAAACCATCTAAGGATACACTAAAAACTTCGAAACCTTTGCTTTTATATTGGTTATAAACTTTTACTACACTAGGATTTTCTCTTCTACAAGGGCCACACCAACTTGCCCAAAAATCTAAAAGAACTACTTTACCTTTCAAATCTGACAAAGCGTATTTCTTACCATCAGGACTAGCTAATGCAATATCAGGCGCTTGCTTACCTACTGCTATTCTTTGAAGAGACAGGGTCTTTTCTAGTTGACTGATATAGCCACTGTATTCTCCTAGTATATTTTTGTCTACAGTTGATGATGCTTGTAACTTACTAAGTACTCCTTTATGTATATCCAAATTTTCAGTAGATGCTCCTCTAAAAACAGAGTTCGCAAGCATTAATGCCGTATAAGGGTTAGAAATAGAAGACTTAAGTTTAGTAGCAAGGGCTGTTTTAGAGAGACTGCCTGTATTTAGGCCTTTCATAATATCTACTAATTCTTGTCCAGCTGAAGAGCCTTCTAAAGTGATATTATATTTATCTAAATCAGCAAGATTTCCGTTAATTTTTACAGCTTTTTCATTGCCATCGAAAACAAGTCCTAAACGCTTAGCTCCAATACGAAATCGGTATTGACCAGCCTCTAGACCATCTGGAATAGGTAAGGAAAAGTTGCCAGTAGCATCTACTTCTGACTTAGCAATTACTCTAGTTGCAGAGATTCCTTGTTTATCAAGAAATGCTTGTAAATTAGAAGCACCCTGTATTTGACCACTAATGGACACTCCCTCTGCAGAGGAAGCAGCAGATGTAGCGCTGCTACCAGCACTACCGCCTCCACAGCTAAGCTGAAGGCTTGCAGTGGCTATTATTAAAAAGAAAAAGAGTATATTTCTCATGTTCAACATGGATTTTGAGTTATCAATAAAGGAGATTTATTTTTTTTTGTAAAAATACAAATATATCTCCTATCGTTTGCTTATTTTTCTACGCAAATAGGACAAAATCGTTAATGAAATCCGCTTATTTTTAAAAAAAAGCGACAAGTTTATCCAAACAATAAAAGTAGTTGACACTTATTTAACCCCAACGGGCAGGGGTGATTGGTTCTGGAAATCATAAATCATAGTTCATAAATCATACATCATAAATCTGCTAATTAGTCAAAATCAGACTGATATATGATTTATGATG
>JALZWC010000047.1 GCA_023300255.1 Saprospiraceae bacterium
TCTTACATAAATTAATCGTACCACGTAAATGAAAAATACATTTAGCATACTCCTCCTCCTCTTACTCCCTCTCTCCGCATTCACTCAAGATACCATTTGTGTTACCCAAACAATGGAGCATAAAATATTTTCTGAGCACTTAAAAGAAGAAAGAAATTATTGGATAAGTTTACCGCTTAATTATGCGGATTCCTTAAGCTATCCTGTCATCTATGTTTTTGATGCAGAATGGCGATTTGAGTTGATTAAAAATATAGCCTTTGATTTGGGAGGCAATCGTAAAATTCAAAAATCAATTATTGTGGGGATTCCTCATATCGACTGGGAAAAGAAAAGAGGAATAGATTTGACCTTCAGCCAATCAAGAAATGAATATGATGGAGAAAAGGTAGATTCGACGGTATACAATACTTCCAATTCAGGAGGCGCTGATAAATTCTACCAGTACCTAACAACAGAATTAATTCCTGATGTGAATAAAAATTATTCTACTAATAATCACGAAACGCTTATTGGCCATTCCTATGGAGGTTATTTTGGTGGATATATTTTATCTATGGATCATCCTTTTGAGGTCATACACATCTATGATCCATCTATCTGGTTTAGCAATGGAGAAGTAACGGAACGATTGAAGCAACGGATACATAAACAAGCGACTACCACCATTCATTTGACGTATCAATCCATTCCTGAGTTTCATAAGAATCAAATAGAAGCATTTATTGAAGTGTTGGAAAGGGATAGTAGTATTACCTTATCTACAAAATTGTATGAAGCGGAAACACATAATTCTTTGTTCTTGGATAGTTTTTATAGAGGGATCCTTGAAACGAATGGGTTTATAGTCGAAGCAGAAGAAACTGATCATTAACTTAGAAATGAAAATTAATAATGGATTCAGAAGAAACTAAGCAAAAATACTTTGACTATTCAAAAGAAATATTATTCAATACTGTACCAGAATCTATCGAGGTTTTTGATAAAGAAGATGTAGCTTATTTTATATTTTCAGAATTTACTGAGTACATTATAGCAAATATCAATTATCCTAAAAAAATAAAAAAGACTATCATAGTAATAGAAAAATTATTAGCTGAAAAGCAAGATGTATTGGAAACAATGATAATTATACAGGTTTTTCAAAAGATATATCCTTTAAATAATACGATGCTAAAATTTCGTGATTTTTTATCAGAAAACGCTTTATTAATTTTCGATAAATATCTAATTGAATATAATAAACCAATCGAAATACATCCTTCTTTAAAATCTGGTAAGTCTAGAAAGTTTTTATAAACGAAGAACGGTGGTGTATCGAAATTGTTGATTTATATATCAAGGGATTCTTTAGACGAATGGGCTTCTTATAGAGGAAGAGGAAAGTAGTCATTGATTATTTCCACTCTCATTAATACTCTTTTAATACTACACTTAAGGATTGTCCTCTAAGCGTTGCCAGCTGCACTAAATATTCTAGTCTTTGAGCATCTAGTAATTCAAATTTATTTGTTAATTCAATTAACTCCTTTTGTTCCTTTTCAGAAATCTGATCACCTTCTATTTTAGCACGCAATGCTTTATATCTCTTATTGTCTTTAATTGGATAAACAGATTTGATCTGTTTAATTAGTAATTTCTCTTGAGAAGATTTTGTTGTCTTATCCGATTTTAACTGCTTAAAATATTTGCGTACAGTATCCAATACTTCCACATCATCTGTTTCTTCTAGTAGTCGTAACAACTCGTTTTTTATTTCTAATGCATCCATTCTGTCTGCTGTTTTTATTAGCAATTTACGAAATTATTGTAACAAAATATTAGATAAAATGCTTGGTAAAGGAATCGTTTAGAATTAAAATAGCATTTTTTTGATTTTAAAATAACCGCTGGCGCAATGGCTGTGCCTTGTGCCTTCTATCCATAAGGCTTTGCCTTATAAAAGTAATATAAAAGGTAAAACCTTCTTTGATAAATGACACAAGGCACAGCCTTGCGCCAGCGGAAAACCAAAAAAAGGGCTGATAGTAAAAACTATCAGCCCTTTTTTTAAACAGTCTAAAGACTATTATACCTACCCACCAAAATCATCAAATGCAATATTTTCTTCTGGTACTCCTAAGCTATCAAGCGTTCGGATAACAGATTGATTCATCATTGGAGGACCACAGAAGTAGTATTCAATTTCCTCTGGTTCTGGATGATCTTTCAGGTACTTCTCATGGCATACAGACATTACGTATCCTTTGAAACCTTCTCCATTTGGATCATCTAAAGTTTCCTTAACTGTCCAATTATCTTCTGGTAACGGATTATCTAATACTACATGGAAGCGGAAATTTGGAAATTCTTTTTCAATCTTTCTAAATTCTTCGATGTAGAATAATTCTCTTCTTGTACGACCACCATACCAGAACGACACTTTTCTATCTGTCGTCTTTAAGGTATGGAATAAGTGATATAGGTGCGAACGCAATGGTGCCATACCTGCTCCACCACCAATATAAACCATTTCTTTTTTAGTCTCCTTAATAAAGAATTCTCCATAAGGACCAGAGATTGTAATCTTATCACCTGGTACTTTAGAAAATACATAAGAAGAACATACACCAGGATTGACAGCCATCCATCCATTTGTCTTTCTATCAAATGGTGGCGTTGCAATACGGATATTCAACATCACGATATTTCCTTCCGCAGGGTGATTGGCCATAGAGTATGCACGGAACTGCTCTTCGTCATTCTTCATCTTCAAGTCCCATAGCTTGTACTTATCCCACTCACTCTTAAACTTATCTGGTCCAGCAGGATCATTTGGATGAGGTATAACTTCCATTTTTTTGAAGTCTACCTCTACCTCTGGAACATCTATTTGGATATATCCACCAGATTCGAAATCTAATGTTTCTCCATCTGGTAATTCTACTACAAATTCTTTAATGAAAGAGGCTACGTTATAATTAGAACGTACCGTACATTCCCACTTCTTAATACCAAAAATTTCTTCTGGTATCGTGATTTCCATATTCTCCCGTACCTTCACCTGACAAGCTAATCGCTTATGCTCTGCCGCTTCTTTACGAGTTAAGTGGTTCATCTCCGTAGGTAATACATCTCCACCTCCTGATAATACATGACACTCGCACATGGCACAAGTACCACCACCACCACAAGCAGATGGTAAGAAGACACTCTTATCAGACAGGACAGAAAGCAATGTTGAACCTGGTTTTACTAACAGTGGATTTTCCGTATCTCCATTTACTACAATAGATACATCACCTTGCGGCACTAATCTCTTTCTTGCCCCAATCAACATAAATGCTAATGCTAAAATTACAGCACTAAACACAATGATCGCAATTAAAACATTCATAATTTCTTATTTGGTTGGTTAGTAATTAGTAGTTTTTTAATACACCAATTACTACACTCTGAATAACTTGACGCAACTAGATTTGTTTTCTTTTTTCACCTGCCTGCGTTCCTTGGAAGGCAGGTTGAAAAAAAAGAAACAAAAATTCTAGTCTAAAAAAACTCCCTCCGGTCAAACAGTTTTTAGACGGGCTCTCCCGCTTAGATGTTAACTGCATGACGTTCAAGTTTTATTTTGTCAGCTAGTCTAGTATAATTTATTTCGTGCCAGTTAGAGCAGCAGGATCAATACCCATCAAACTCATAAACGCAATACCCATCAGACCTGTTAAAATAAAGGCCATCCCTAATCCTCTCAATGCTGGTGGTACATCTGAATAACGAATCTTTTCTCGGATAGCAGCAATCGCAATGATCGCTAAGAACCATCCAAAGCCACCTCCTAAACCAAAGGCAATAGATTCTGCAAAGTCATATTCTCTAGCGACCATAAATAATGATCCCCCTAATATGGCACAGTTCACCGTAATCAGCGGCAGAAAGATACCCAAGGAATTATATAAGGCGGGCGAGACTTTTTCAATGACCATCTCTACCAATTGTACCATAGAGGCAATTACTGCGATAAACAAAATTAATCGCAAAAAGGTTAGATCTAAGCCATTAATCGCACCATCTAGTAGATAATTATTAATCAACCAGTTGATCGGCATCGTAATACCTAATACGAAGATAACCGCTAAACCTAAACCGAATGCCGTCTTTACGGTCTTAGATACCGCCAAGTAAGAACACATTCCTAAGAAGTAGGCCAATACCATATTGTCAATAAAGGCCGCTTTTATAAAAATATTAATAAGATCCATTTTTATTAAGTATGAAGTATGAAGTAATAGGTAATAGGTAATAGGTAATAAGTAATAGGTAATAGGTAAGAAGTGATAAGGTCATCTAGACTTACTTATTACTTCTTACCTATTACTTCTTACTTCCTACTTCTTACTTCCTACGAAACGTCAACTAATTTTGGTGTTCGGGATCTTTGTATCCAAATAAAGATACCGATTAAGAACATGGCTGCTGCCGGTAAAACCATTAAGTTATTATTGGAGTACCAAGAAAACATAGAACCAATACCCGACTCTGCCATCGTGTTGATGAAATAATCTGGGTTAGAGCCGATAATTTTCATCTCTGCCGGACTACCTGCAAATAAACTTCCTTTACCAAAAAATTCTCTAAAGAAAGCGACCATTAAAAGAATCGCTCCATAGCCTAAACCATTACCAATTCCATCTAAGAAAGAACGCCAAGGTTTGTTAGCCATTGCAAATGCTTCCAAACGACCCATCACAATACAGTTGGTAATAATCAATCCAATATATACCGATAAGTCTTTATAAACTGGATAACTAAAATACTTTAGAGACAACTCTACTGCTGTTACCAAAGTAGCAATGATGACTAATTGTACGATCATCCGAATAGACTTCGGTATCCGAGTTCGCAATAAAGAAGTAATCAAACTAGAAAATCCACAAACAAAAACTACTGCTACAGATATTACCAAAGAAGGGTAAATCAAAGAAGTAACGGCCAATGCAGAACAAATACCTAATACCTGTACAGTAATCGGATTGTTTTCATACAAAGGATCTGTGATTAATACTTTTTCTTTTTTTCCGAAAAAAGGCTCCGATTTCGCTGCTGCTGATTTCGCTGCCGTTGTAGCTTCCGCCATTTTTATTAACTTTTACTATTGCTGATGCGCTTTAGGAATAAAATAATTCTTCCTTATAACGACCTGCTTTATATTCTATAATTAATAATTAATCTCTATTTATTCTACAAGCATGCCAATAGGCTTGCCTTTTCCACTCTTCAATTTTTCAAAATAAGGCTGGTAATATTTGATGCCTCTATATAGCATCTCTGCTACGCCATCTGCGGTAACCGTTGCACCAGAGATACCATCTACTTCGTGCATTTTATCTTTTGCGCCACCCTTTCGGACTCTCACAGAAGTATAATTACCTGCATCATCGTATATCTTTGTGCCTTTAAAATTTCTTGAAAAAACAGGATTATCTTTAATCTCTGCACCTAGACCAGGTGTTTCTCCTTTATGATCAAAAGAGGCGCCTGCTACTGTACTGAAATCACTACCGATTGCGATATTGCCCCAAATTTCATCCCACAAACCACTACCTCGAACAGAAACGATGTAGAATTTTTCTCCATCCGCTTTGTTGTATACATACAGCGGTAATTTACGAGTCGCTTCTGGCTTTTTCTTTTCCTTAGCCATATCAATCTTCTCTGCTTTCACCCCATCAACAACTGCTCCATCCATATCCAACACTACTTGCTCTATTTGGTCATTGAAAATGCCTAAGACATCTGCATCACTCATAGACTTAACATTAGTGTCAATATGATCACTGATAGCTCCTAAGATCGCACGCTTATTAAAAACATCTTCATTAATAGCTGCTTGCTCCTTGGTGCCATAGAATAAGGCAGATAATAGTAGGGCTACCAAAACGGTCATTCCTAAAGTAAATAGGACTACATATCCTGTACGTTCCATTGTTTATGTTTTTAGGAGTCAGGAGTCAGAGGTCAGGAGTCAAGCACACTTTGCACCTGACCTCTGACTCCTGACTCCTGACTTCTCATTATTTTTTTAAGAAGTTGCTTGTGCTCTCTTTAATCTTCTGCTCATATTGCCCTCTAATACATAGTGGTCAATTAAAGGTGCAAATACATTTAGTAACAAGATAGATAGCATCCATCCTTCCGGGTACGCTGGATTTAATACTCGAATAATCATTCCAATAAATCCAATTAGGAAACCATATATCCACTTACCTCTATTTGTTGACGCAGCCGTTACAGGATCTGTTGCCATGAATGCCATTGCAAAGAAGAAACTACCCATATAAAATTGGTAGTACCATGGAACAGTCATAAATGGCGTTGCCCCCCAAGAGTTTAATAGCATTGCACAAATCGCAGCACCAACAAACATAGACAACATAATTCTCCAACTAGCAATACCTAAAGCAAGTAATAAACCTGCACCTGCTAAAACAAAAATCTTATTAGTTTCTCCTATTGATCCTGGTATACCTCCCCATAACATTTGAGTAGGAGAATATACTTCAGTTACTTTTTCCCATCCACCTTGATACGCTAAACTCAAAGGCGTTGCCCCTGTATAGCCATCGACGACGACGGCGGCGGCGTCAAAAGTCCGCATTCCCATCGAATCGAATATCCAATTAAAGAAGGAGATGCCCATTCCATAATCTACGGAAGAACCTGCTTCTGTAGAGGTTAAACCAGCAACCCATACCTCGTCTCCTGAAATGGTTGTTGGATAAGCAAAGAATATAAATACCCGAGCCAATAAGGCTACATTTAAAATATTCATCCCTGTTCCACCAAATGCTTCTTTACCAATAATAACAGCGAAAATTACTGCCATAGCTAACCAAACTAATGGAATGTCTGGTGGCATAAGTAATGGAATCAAAGCACCCGATACTAGATACCCTTCTTCAATAGCATGTCCTTTTTTGGCTGCATACCAAAATTCAATCCCCAAGCCTACTACATTTGCTACTACGAAAATAGGTATTAACTTCAACAAGCCATATGCTAGCTTCAAGTGGATACCATCCAGAAAAGCTTCATACATCCCCAAAGCTGCAAAATGCTGATGACCAATATTGATAGAGCCAAATACATAACATAGTTGAAGGGCTAATACCACCATCACCATGGTACGCTTTAAATCTATCCCATCTCTAATATGAACACCATCTTTTGTAACAGAATCTGGTGCGTATAAAAAAGTAAAGAATCCGTCATACAAAGTATGCAAGAAAGGAGATTCTTTCTTGTCCGGTTCTATACTCTTTACTTTATCTAAAAATGAACTCATCGTGTATGGTATAATAAAAATTAAATGACTGATTTATTTTAAAGTCGAAGACTTTTTTTTAGAAGTCAGAGGTCAGATCGCTTCGCTGTCAGATCGCCTACGGCTGTCAGATGGGAGCGTGGCGTCAACATCATAAGTCTGACTTCTGACTTCTGACTTCTGACTTCTTTTCCAGCTGTCAGATGCGAGCGCGGCGTCAACATCATAAGTCTGACTTCTCACAGTTCCTAAAAGGAACGGTCTGACATCTCACAGCGAAGCGGTCTCTTTTATGACTGCTCTCGCATCAACTCTAAGCCTTGTCTTAATATCTTTTGTAAAGGCTGCTTAGAAGTACAAGCAAATTCGCAAAGTGCAATGTCTTCTTCTGAGAGCTCATTGATACCTAAGCCTTCCATTCTTTCTATATCGTTGACTAAAATCGCTTTCATTAAATGTTGTGGATAAATATCCATTGGTAATACCTTTTCGTATTGACCAGTCATTACGAAAGCACGCTTCTCCCCATGTGTATTGGTATCTGCCTCGTAATTAATATCCATTAATCCACTTAAGAAGGTCTGAGAAACACTTGGTCTAGCAGTTGTTGGTAACAACCACCCAAACAATTCATTCTCATTTCCTTCCTTGATACTAGTAATTTGATCATCATTAAAATTCAAAAATTCTGCTTCCGTCTTTGTCTTCCCAGACAATACATCACCAGAAATCAATCTTGCTGCCCCTTTCAAATTACCTTTTACCAATTCGCCTATATTCGCTCCTATATATGTTTTCACATAAGAAGGGGTATTGAATTCATTACCTGTCAATGCCACTACTCTTGATGCGTCAAATTTTCCTTCTGAAAATAACTTACCTATTGTAATAACATCTTGAACGCCTAAAGCCCATACTTTATCCGCGCCACTAATTGGTGCTGTATGGTGAATCTGTACTCCAACATTACCTGCTGGGTGTTTTCCCACAAAGTAATTATGTTCAACTCCTCTAGCTCCTGTGAATACAGCAGAAGGAGTACTCTTTCCATCTAAACCTAGATGAACCGTTCCCTCTGTTAATTTATTTAAAACGTCTAATCCTTTTTGGAAAGCTGCTCCTTGTCCTTCTACTATAAAACTTAAGTCTGGTGCTAAAGGAGCAGAGTCAAAAGTGGAGATAAAAATATTCTTTGGTAAGTCCCCTGCTTCAGGAACAATATTGAATGGACGTTGGTTAATAAATGACCATGCTCCATTCTCTAATAAAAAGTTTACAATATCTTCTCGGCTACCATTTAAATCTGGTGCCTGCATTGATTTATAACTAATTTCTTTATCTGCTAATATGACAACCTCTTTAATTGATCGCTTCTCCCCTCTATTGACCGCAATTACCTCCCCACTTACAGGAGCAACATATTTAACCTCTGGACGCTTTTTATCAAAAAACAACACATCTCCTGCTTTTACCTCAGAACCAACTTCCACTACCACCTTAGGAATTGGAGACATACCGATATAGTTTTTCGGCTGCACTGCAAAAGTACTTGCTTGTGTCGAAGAAATAGTATTGGCAGCTGCACCTACTAAATTAATGTCATGCCCTTTAGCTAACACTTTTACAGATTTGCCTTCTAAGCCTTTTGGAATTTTTGCACCAAACAATCCACCACTAGAAAAGAAAGAAGAACCTTCTGTATCTAGATCTACCCCTGCTTTCTTT
>JALZWC010000048.1 GCA_023300255.1 Saprospiraceae bacterium
AGCTGGGCTATGGTTCTTTTTTTAGGATTTCTTAGAAGGAAAAAGGGCAGTTTAAAATGGCTAATTTATTCTTACACTTTGCCTAAAACACCTATTCCAACTTGTGTGCGCTTATTTATTCAAGTATTACATTAAATGAATCTTAAAATTCCTATCTTTTTGCTCTGCCTAACTATTATGGCTTGTCAAAAGGAAATTCCTCGAGCTACCTCTTTACCACATTCTTTTTTTGATCTTAAAGACTTCTTTGAAGAAGAACAGCAATCTTTGTCTGGAAAAACAAAGATTCTTCATAAAAAAATTACGATTAATGGGAAAGTAGAAGAGCAAAGATTAGATTCTTTTAATCTAAACAAAGAATTAGCGGCTTTCATAGCCGCTGATATTAATAGACCTTCATGGCTAGATAAATATAAAGTAGACAGCTTAAAAGACAGTAAAGGCGTACTTAAAAGACTTAACTACCATTCACTTAAAGATAATTTGAAAACAAAAGAGCTAGCTATCAGCTATGAGAAAGGGATAGTTACGGAGATTTATATAAAAAAAGCGATCTCGACTATGGCGGCAACTTCTTTTCAAGAATTGACTTATTACAAAGGAAAGGGCTATATGAATAAAAACGAACAGGCTATGATTTTTTCAGAAGCTGATGCTATTCAATTAGAAGTGAAATTTTTAGAATAGAATGAATGAGGTAGGGTAGTGACATGCAGATAAACCAACTATACATTTTAAACATTTCAATAAAAAAGCCTACTCTTTATGCAAAGAGTAGGCCTTTTTTTATGTATTGATTTTGTTTGCAATTAATTGCTTAGAATCCGTAAGTTAAACCTAAAGCAGTATAACGTTGAAGTCCTGAAGATTCGAGATCAGACTTTCTCATACCATAAGTAAAACCAACACCAACACCATTCCAGATATTAGCAATGTTTAAAGAGTTGATCCAAGTATATTCAAATGCACCAGCATTTCTTATCTGTGGAATACCGTCAACTACTATTGGTGTACCTGCACTGTCTAATTCATCTATAGGTAATTCCTCATTACTATATGGGAAGAATGCACCTAAGTTAGAAGACCAAACGATGCCACCAGGAAATTCATGAGAATAAGTAGCCTTTACTTTTGCACCAGTTAAACCTAAGTTTTGCTTAGATTCACCTGCAGTCCAACCGATATGGTAAGTTGCTGGGTGTACAACAACAACTAAATTAGGAATTTGATGAGGCGTCCAAGTGACACCAAAACCTACGTCTAAAGAACCAGGATTTAAGAAATTGAATACAGAAGAATTAAATTCGCCTAATCCAGATAGTGCAAAATCAGGAGTTAATCTATATCCCCATAGAGAGGAACCAATTAATAAATCTGTATTTCTGTCACTAAGGAAATCAGTACCAGTATTGTCAAAACTTTCTCCAATTTGACTTTCTGATAAGCCAAAAGTTTCAAAATTTTCCTGTGTTACTTGTATTTCAGCATCTTCTGTATCATTATCTAATCCTTGCCAAGCTACGTTAGCTACAAGAGTATTTCTCCAAAAGGTCTTTTCTTTGATATTATTTGCAAATGCATTAACACCTATGTTTAAAGTAGAAGAAGAACTGTTTCTGTTAGCATTAGCCGCCCAGTTATTAGAGGTACCAAAGTTTAACCCTACTAAACCACTTAGCCCTTTCTGCCATCCAGAAAGAATTTCGATCTCTTTCTTAAGACCATCAATTTCGCCTTGAAGTGCATCTGCTTCTCCTTGTTTAGCGGATTGCATTCCTTCGATTTCTGCTTTTTTAGTTTTTAGATCTTCAAGAGTTTGTGCTTGAAGAAAGTTTACGGATAAACATACTAAAACTAGTAATGTCAATTTTTTAATCATCTTTAAAACTTTTAATTTAATAATGCTTTATAAATTTCCTAACAAAGTAGGAGAAGTGCCTTTTAACACACTTCGTGTATAGTATAACAACCTAACGCCATAGAACTAGCAATTGCTGCTATGGGAATTATATTATTAAGCTTAATAGCTATTCCTCTAATAAATTTAAATGGTAAATGTTTGTGGGATATCGTATAATAAAATGTTAAACAACTATTTTATTATAGCACTAAAAATTAGTGGCGGTCTTTAGTGTATGTATTTCTTTTACATCAATCAAACGTTGATTAAGAATGTATTTCTACTTTATCCCGAGCTAACTTGCTAAGCGGGAACACTACTCTATTATCATCTACTTTTAAGACAAAAGACTTATTATCCATCGTTTCTATTTGTCCTTTAACTCCTTCTACTGTAATTGTATCTCCTGCTTCAAATTTATTTTTCACATAAAAAGAGGCTAAAAAATTAGCCATCATTTCTTTAGAGGCAAGCCCATAGCCTAGTGCAAAAGAAATTACTATGCCAGATATTATGATTAGAAAACTAGAGTTAATTAAATCAGTGCTAATTTTAGCTTGATCAAGTGCACTTATAGTAACAATCATTAAAATAAAATAAAATACAATTGAAGCGATCGCTTTAGCTGACGGAATTCCTAGAGATTGGCAAGTTGTTAATAAAAGACCTTTAATAGAGTCTGCTATCAATAAGCCAACTAAAAAGAATACAACTGCCGAGAACAGACTCGGTAAATAATTCATAAAATCCATCATTAAATTAGAAATGGAATCTATTTGTAATACATCAGTTGCGGCAATTAAGGCTATAAAAAGTCCCAAATAATAAACAACCTTGCTAATTACTGCGCTAGGTTTGATTGTAATATTTGCTTTTTGGACAACATCAATTTCGTTTAATTTATCTGCTAAGCTATCTACTTTAAGGCTTTCGAGAATTTTCTTTATTACTCTAGCAATTATCTTTGCGATCATCCATCCAAGAATAGCAATAACAAGAGCAAAAATTATATTTGGAGCTGCTTGGGTTATTCTTCTAATTAATTCTTTCAATAAGTCGCCCATCTAATAAGAATTGGTTTTAATGGTTGATTTCTATATCAAATATTCATGATAGGGAAAAATCTAATAGGGTTTTTTATTTTATCCTGCTGATGGTCCACCAGAAGGTGCATCATTTTTATTTATGCTACCAGGAGGTCCAGATCTTTGTTTTCTATTGGATGAATCTATTTCTCCACCAGTCATCATTACAAAGGCGTCCAGAATTTTAGTTAGATATAACTCTACCACTTGACCAATTGTTTGCATACCTTCAATTCGCTGTCGCACTTGACGCTGTGTGTCAGTTAAATCAGGTACCCGACCCATTTCATCGTCTTGCAGTCTTTGGAAATTATTCTTCATAACTAATATATTTTGTAGGCTCCTAAGAACAGATATATGGTCTTAGGTTCTTATCTTTAAAATTCTCGAGCTGCAAAAATTTCTTTATACACTTTTTGGACTTTATGTTTAGCTCTCTTAATTTTCATCTTGATTGCACTTTCAGACTTTGATAAAGTCTCGGATATTTCTTTGATAGACATATCGTCCTGATATTTCATAAGTAGCACTGCTTTATCTCCGACAGGAATCTTATCCAGTATTATTTTTAACTTCTTTACTTCAATTTCTAATATCGCGCTATCAGGTATCTCTTCTGCTACATCTGCCACCTTTTCAATATCTTCTGAGAAAACATTCTTTTCTTTCTTACCTTTTCTAATTAAATCAATACAATAATTGTAAGTAATAGAGTATATCCAAGTAGAAAATTTAGACTTTCCACCAAATTTGGCCAAATTCAGAAATATCTTTAAAAAGATGTCTTGAGTAGCGTCTTGAGCCAAGGCTTCGTTCTTTAGCAACGAGATGCACTTACTAAACACCTTATTTGAGTATTTCAAATAAAGCTGATCAAAATATCTAGATTCTTGAGTCTCTAGGTACTTTGCTATGAGTTCTTCGTCTGAAGCTTTGGTTCTATGCAGTGTTTTTTCCAATTTTTTTAAGTTTGTACTTTCCGCAAAGGTAAATAAAGTAGTACAACTTTGTATTAAAGGGAGTGAAAGATAAAATTGTTTAATTTTTTCTTCTTCTTACCTCCTCATTTTATAAGGAGCTTTTAGATGAAAAGTATAGTAAATGGAACTATCTATCCCTTATGGCAAATATTTTACTAATAATAGTACAAATATGGAGGTACGTAGTCAACTATTTGACGATAACTTTTTGTAATAGGGTACACAATTTAGTAAGGAATTTATGTTAAGAAGTTAAGATTGGGGCTTTAAGATTGGGTCTAACAAGCTGTTTGTCAGAATTTTAGAAGGATTGTTAAGTATGAATTTTGAATTAGATATATCCTGAAAGGATTGTATTATGACAACAAGAACAAGGTGTACTTTAATTTATTTAGGAAGTAGGAAATAAGTAAGGCACCTAACTTACGGCCTCCTAATGCTTTTGATCTGGATAATTCCTAAACATTTAAATGTAGCAGGGCTACGATATTCTAAAATGTAAAACAGATTTGGTAGGAAACTTTAACAACTTATTGGTGATGAAATTTAATTATCTGATCGCATGCAACGTCTAATAATTGATATACTTGTTCAAAACCATCGTTATAATAAGGATCAGGTACTCGTCTATTTTCATTAGGGTAGGCGTAATTAAGAATCATTTTGACTTTCGAGGCTTGTTCTTTATTAGCTTTGGCGAGGATTGCATTGTAATTATCTGCATCCATAGCAAGGATTAGGTCAAAGTCTTCTAAATCTGACTCCTGAAATTGTCGTGCTCGCTGATCCGTAATATCTATCCCATGTAAGCGGGCTATTGCTATTGACCTGCTATCTGGCAAAGAATTGATATGCCAACTACTAGTTCCTGCGGAATCTACTTGCCAATTCAGCTTTTTTTCTTTGAGTTTAGCTTTCAAAATACCTTCTGCCAAAGGTGATCGACAGATATTCCCTAGGCATACCATTAATACTTTCATTCTAAGCGGTGATTTGTAACTGTATTTTTTGGCAAAGATATAGAAAGTTCTTTAATCGTTACTAAAGTAATCTAATGCTCTATTCCAGCTTCTGTCATTGTTCCTACTTCTCCACCTCTGCTATACTATAAATTCCTTTCTTAAGCCGCTGGATGAGCTCTATAGAGGTCGATGTGAACTTTTTTTTTGAGGGTCCCAATTATCAGTAATTTCTGTTAGTCGATCTGATAAATTAGTAAACTCTTTCTCAACTATCTTGGCAATGTTTGATACAGTAACAGGTGCTCCTTGCATAGCCAATCTATCGCTCGATGTTTTAGCTTTGGGTACTAGGATCGCCATCAATAGATAGGCTGGAATACCAAATCCACCACCAAAAGTAAACAGCACAAATGCGATTCGTACCCAAAGTGGGTCTTTTATACCAAAATAGGCCGCAATACCGGAACAAACGCCTGCCACTACTTCATCCTCTGGATCTCTAAATAAACGCTTCCCCGTTTGGTAAGAATCATCTGTACTATAACCTTCATAGGAAGGATCCTCCATAGAACTAGCCCCAAAATCTTCTGGAGTACCCATAATAGAAATAGTATCTGTTACCATTTTCAAAGAAACTATTGGTTGTGCTCCTTTATTTTCTTGAAACAATTCTGCCATTCTGTTTTCTATATCAGAAGTGATCTCTTCATACCCCTCTGATTTTTTAAAATGACGGTGAATAGTTTTAAGATATTTTGATAAGCAGTCGTATGCATCATCATCAATAGTAAAAGGATAGCCGCCTAAATTTATATTGAAAATTTTATTCATCTTATGTTGGTTTTTAAAAGAATAGAGAAGCGAGAGCAGAGAGTAGAGACAGATGTCGTTAAAAAATGACCGAATTTCGTTGTTTGCAAACGACACTTGTCTCTGTTCTCTAATCTCTGTTCTCTGTTCTAATTCAATGAGTAGTGTGTAATCTTATTTATTATAAAGATGCTGTGTCGTAACAGTTACTGCATGTACTAATTGATTCCAAGAATCCGTTAATCCACCTAGAAATTCTTTACCTGCTTCTGTTAGGTTATAATATTTTCTAGGAGGACCACTGGTAGATTCCTGCCAATTATAATTCAAAATTCCTGCATTTTTTAACCGGGTTAATAAAGGATATAAGGTCCCTTCTACAACTATTAGATCTGACCCTCTTAGTTTTTTTAAGATGTCAGATGGGTAGGCTTCTTGTTCCGATATGATCGATAGGATACATAATTCCAATACACCTTTCCTCATTTGAGCTTTTGCATTTTCGATCTTCATACTACAAATATAAAGGGTTTTTTAGGTACTATGCAATACATAGTAGTATGGTTATACCTAGTAATTCTACTAACGATACTATTTCTTCGATGAACCGCATAAAAAAAGAGCCTATTAGAAAAATTAATTCTAATAGGCTCTTGATTTCGCAAGGCTATTGCCAGTTGTTTATGTGCCTGCTTCGTAATGACTGACACTTTTCAGGTGTCGGCCACCAGATAACATTACTATCAGCAAGTAAAGAATATTACACCTTCATCTTATTAAATAAGGCCATCACCTGACGAACGTGATCTGCAGATTTTTTCAATAATTTCTTTTCTGGTGCTTTTAATTGTAATTCTAATACCTCCTGAATACCCTTCTTACCTAACTTAACAGGTACCCCTAAGAACATATCCTTCAAACCATATTCGCCATTCAATTTAGCGCATACAGGGAAAATACGATTTTCATCTTTGATAATTGCTTCTACCATCTGAGCTGCTGCTGCCCCTGGTGCATACCATGCAGAAGTACCCATTAACTTTACTAACTCTCCACCACCTTTCTTAGTTCTTTCGACAATCGCTTTCAATTTATCCTTGTCGATTAATTCTAAAACAGGAATACCAGCTACTGTAGTATATCTAGGAAGTGGAACCATCGTGTCTCCATGTCCAC
>JALZWC010000049.1 GCA_023300255.1 Saprospiraceae bacterium
GTCGGTCTTCCAGACCTTTGAAAAATAGGAACATGTTTAAATACTACAAACAGAATCGGTCTTCCAGACCTGCTTAGTAAAAGCTCCAGAGGGGCGATGCTGTTTGTAGCAAAAATATTGTCCAAAATGCCAGAAAGTTCCAGCGGACCGACTCCGTATTAAAAAGAAAAAGATGTGTATATACCATAGCCCCGGCAGTCGGGCTGGTCTGACTTCTTTGAACATATGATTCTACTAACAGGTGCATCAGGATTTATAGGTAGTTGTTTACTAGCTCATCTCAATAATATTGGGCAAGATCAAATCATTATTACAGATGAATTTGAGACGGAACCTAAGCAGAAGAACTTACTAGGTAAGCGATACTTCGTAAAAGTGCATCGGACTCAATTGTTTGATTGGTTATTGATTAATGGACAACAAATCAAAGAAGTTTATCATTTAGGAGCAAGAACAGATACCGCCGAAAAGCATCACCAAATATTTCATCAACTCAATTTATCTTATTCTAAAAAGATATGGCAATTTTGTGCCGCTTACCAAGTCCCACTAGTGTATGCTTCTAGTGCAGCTACCTACGGTTTGGGGGAAATGGGATTTAAGGAAAATCATTTTACCTTGAATGATTTACAGCCACTAAATCCGTATGCGGTCTCAAAAAATAATTTCGATAAATGGGCTTTGGCTCAAGAAATAAGTCCTCCCTCCTGGTATGGACTTAAATTCTTTAATGTATATGGCCCTAACGAATTCCATAAACATAGAATGGCTTCTGTTGTATTCCATGCTTTTAAACAAATTAAAGAGACAGGGGTAATGAAATTATTTAGATCCCATCATCCAGATTTTGCAGATGGGGCGCAATCTAGAGATTTTATCTATGTAAAAGATGTAGTAAATATATGCCAGTATTTTATGGATAAACTACCTAAGAGTGGGCTATATAACGTAGGGACAGGTAAAGCTCGAAGCTTTCAAGATTTAGTGGAGGCTACTTTTAAGGCGATGAAAATTCCAAAAGACATTCAATTCATAGATACCCCACTAGATATTAGAGATACCTATCAATATTTTACGGAAGCAGATATGAACAAGACTATAGGAATTGACTATAAACAGCCTTTTTGGAGCTTAGAAGAAGGGGTAGCGGATTATGTAAAGTATTATCTGGATAGTAATTATACTATATTCTAGAAAATTAGAAAAGAGAGTAGAGAAGCGAGAGCAGAGATGTATTTCGTTTAAACAATGAAATTTCGTCCCTTTCTAAACGAAATCTATCTCTATTCTCTATTCTCGCTTCTCTACTCTAAAAAAAAAAGGGTGTATCAATTAAGATACACCCTTTTTTTTTAAAGAAACTAAAGCTGATTAGTAGTTAATACCAAGAGCTTGTAAAGTTTCAATATTCAAGTTACCTAAAGGAAGACCTTTATCAGTTTGGAACTGTTGTAAAGAAGTTTGAGTTCTTAAACCCAAAACACCATCAACAACACCTGCATTGTAACCTAAATCATTTAATGCCTTTTGAAGCGCTCTTACTGTAGAAGTAGAAGTCTTAGAAGCACAAAGAATTTCAGTCCAAACAGTATAAGAACCTTTGCTGATTAATTTCTTTTCAGTAACTGTCTTATATTCCGCAGGAATAATAGTTTCGTTAGTTGCTTCAGGAGAAACTAAGATTGTCTTTCTAACAGTCTTGTACTGAGGCTCCACTGGAATTTCAACAGTTCTTGCTGGCTCATCAATTACTCGCTTAGTAACAGTAGTATACTTCGCAGGAATAACGTCCTCTTTAGTTTGAGCTGGAGTAGCTAATACTTTATAAGTTTCTGTTCTGTACTTAGCAGGAATTTCTTCGTAACAAGCGATGTAACAGTCTTCTGGATTATCAGAAAAACAATTAGGATCTTTCTTCTTCTTAACCCACTGGCCTCTAGCTTCAGAAACCAACACTTGACGAGATTCTGTCTTGTAAGTAGCAGGAATAGTTCTAACTTTAACTTTTTCAGACTCTACCAGTACTTGCTCAGTAGCAGTTCTGTAAGTAGCTGGAATCACCTTTAAATCAGTTCTTCCTTCCTTGATCATGATTGTTTCCGTCTGCGTATCATATTGAGCTGGAACTTTAGACAACTTAGTTGACTGCTCCTTAACTAATACTTGAGTACTTACAGTTTCGTAAACATCAGGAATCTTACACTTAGCATAGCATTTACCAAATTCATTTGTTGGTGGCAAATCTCCAAAAGGAATATCACCTTGAGCAAATGTGTTAACACTTGTAAATACAAAAGCAAATGCAAATAACACACATAGGGTCAAATTTCGCTTCATCTTATCGATATTTTTTTATTAAAGAATAATTAGAAATATACATTATAAAGACGGTGATTTTGGAGAGAGTCACAAGTTTATGCAACTATATATAAATGTGTATTTTCTCTATACAATACTCCCAAAAGTAACTCTGACATAATGTTTTTTCGATTTCGCGACAAAGTTATTCATTATTCTTCTTATTCAAAGGAAAAACAAACATTATTTTTTCCTATAACTATGTTACTTCTCGTAATTGAAATGTTATTTTGCTTTAAAGAATATGTTTGATATATCTTTTTAATATTATTATCCAGAATTGTTATACATTTCTCTAGAAAAGACAGATTCAAATATATTATTAGCTGTTCCTATATGAATTCTACTAGAATAGGAGCATTACATTAACTTTGTATTTATAATGAATATAAAATTTTAATTTAATACGGAATTCTATATTAAGGTGCTTAGAAATTAGGAATTAGACTGCTTCGCTGTCAAATAAGATCTTGCTAACTTCAAGAATATTTATTCAAAAAGCAGGTAAAATATTTTTATTTAGAGTCTTTTTTTAACAAAAAAAAGATCACCCAGCTTAGCTAAGTGATCTTTTTTAAATAATTCGATACTAGATTATAATTGAACCATAATTTGAGCTTGTCTAATAATAAATCAATTCATTTTAGATATGCGCTCAATCAATTCAATTATATTAATCGGACTTTGTGAACTCTAGAAATAGATTACCATCCTTATCTAAAGTAGTTGAAATCTTTCCTAAATTCACTTTACTTCCTCCCTGCACAGACAATAATTTTTCATTTCCCAAAGGAACAATTGCACTGGTTCCTGATGCACCTTCTATTTCTATTTCTATTTCATCCAATGTTTGGGCTGAAGCTTCTGCTGGAGCTTCCGCTTCTACTTCAAGAGCTTCTTCTGCAACAACCTCTGCTTCTGCTGGAGCTTCCGCTTCTACTTCAAGAGCTTCTTCCGCAACAACCTCTGCTTCTGCGGGAGCTTCTGCTTCTACTTCAAGAGCTTCCGCAACAACCTCTGCTTCTGCGGGAGCTTCCGCTTCTACTTCAAGAGCTTCTTCCGCAACTACCTCTGCTTCTGCGGGAGCTTCTGCTTCTACTTCAAGAGCTTCTTCCGCAACAACCTC
>JALZWC010000050.1 GCA_023300255.1 Saprospiraceae bacterium
TCGAAAAAATCCAAGTTTCATAGAAGCACTTCTTAAAGGATAACAAGTCTATTAAAGAATTCAATATAAACTAGTCTCTTTTTTCTAAAAATTATAATCCAAACCAATAAAGAAATTTCTTGGTCGGGCATAAATACCATTTTCATAGCCAATTACTGTATTGGCATCACCGCCAATAAGGTAAAGAGTATTGGTCAAATTTTTTACGCCTAAAGTCATTTTCCATTTTCCATTAAATTGATAGTCAAGGGCACTATACAAAGCTAGATAACCATCTTCAAATACATAGGCACTATTCTGTGCCTCAAAGTGCATCAATGATTTTGCATGACCACCTAAATTATAACTAATTTTTTTCCTATTCTTCAAAGTTTTACTAAACGCAATGTTGAAATTGACCATATGCTTTGGAGTCAGAATAAACTGGTCTTGCAAAGAAATTGTTACATCAGGATTCAATTGATGATAGTTGGCCAAAGTAACTCCATACCCTAGGTTAAATAAAATTGAACTAATGGGCGTCCAAGTTAATTCCAGTTCCATCCCTTTAATTCGACTATTACCAGCATTCGTTTGAAAGGTCGTCAACGAATTGTCAGGATTTGTGGCAATTTGCATATTATTATAAAAAGTGTAGAATAGGGCTGTATTTAGTCTCAACCGTTGCTTAGGGAATATCATCTTTGCCCCGACTTCAAAAGATGTCACTGTTTCTGGTTTGAATCTAGGCAAATCTCCATCTCCATCTCCGTCTGTATCATTTGCTGGATTATCATAAAAAGTTGGATAAGCGACGCGCCATTCAAAACCACCAGATTTAAACCCTGTTGATACAGAACTATAAAAATTAATATTTTTTATTGGTTGATATGCAGCATTAAAACGCCAAGTAATTTTATTGGCATTATCTTCCTGCCAAATTTTATCAATAAGCCTATTAGGATTTTCAATGGGGTCAAAAAATATTGGTTCTCCACTTGCATTGAATCCACTAACCAAGCGCTTATCTGGATTTCTTTCTATCGGAGGAGCAAGAGGGGTTTCTCCTAGTTTGGTACTAGGCGATTGAAAAGCATCTGGTTGTGCCTGTTTCACTTCATAGGTGAACCGTAAACCACCTGTTATTGTCCAATGATCGTTCAGTTTATATCCTATTTCGCCATAAGTCGCATAGTTAAAATTATGTACCAGACCGCCAAAATATAAAGGCCATAGTATTCCGTCAAGTACTCCGCCTAAACCAAATTGATTATCCACATTTTCATTAAAATAGAATAATCCAGTCACCAGATTAAACTTGCTACTCTGTTTAGTGAATTTTAGGTCAGCACTAAATTGATTTTGAAAATAATGGTCTCTATTCTCAAAAATGGATAGTGGAGAACCATCGACCTGTCTAGCAAAATTTGCCTGAATATTTCTGTAAGCGATTATCAATCGTGCATAGGTAGCGGGAGCAAAATTATAACTTAAGTTGGCCGAAATACCATAGGTGTCTAAATCGTTTTTTGAAAGAGAAGTCTCCCCACTTTTGAATGGGCCTAGATTTTGACGTTCATCATAGATATTAGTGCCTACAGTCAGATTATTTGGCTCCCAATCTGTAGCTATCGAAAACCCCGTTCCTGTATTCCATAACAATGGAAAAGGTCGGTCTTCGTGAAAAAACAGGTTTTGTTCAGGGGCAGATGCTTCTCTTTCCCGAACATAATCTGCAATAATTTTTAATTTTATTCTACTTTTATTTTGTCCAAAGAAAAAGTTCACTTTGGCTCCTGCTACATTTTCATTACCAAGATTTGCTCCCCCCACATTCACTCTTTCCACGTAACCTTTCCTATTTCTTCTTATAGCAGAGAAAGTCATTCCTGATTTTTCACCTATTGGACCACTCAAATTAACCGCAAAATCATTTCGAGTATAGCTTCCTCCTATTACACCAATCTTACCAGAAAATGTACTAGAAGGCTCGTTTGAAGTCAAAGAAATAGCCCCTCCTATGGTGTTTCGACCAAAAAGGGTGCCTTGTGGACCTCTGATTACTTCTACTTGTTTTAAATCTAATAGACTAAGGACGGCTCCAACGTTACGACCCAAATATACTTCATCAACGTAAATGCCAACACCAGGGTCAGATACAGGTACATAATCATTCTGTCCAATTCCTCTAATGTAAACTACAGCTGTAGAACTAGAGCCAGAAACTGTTCCTGCAGTACTAAAAACCAAATTAGGCGTCATTGTTCCGATAGCATCAATTTCTTGACCACCAGATGATTGCAAAAAAATCCCAGAAATAGCTGTTATAGAAAGAGGTGCTTCTTGTAGATTCTCTTCTATTTGTCTCGAGGTAACTACAATTTTTTCAATATAGAATCCATCTTCTAGACTAACTTCTATAGGTGTATTAGGATTTTCTACTGTAATTTCCTTTTGGGAATATCCAAGAGTCATTTTTTGTTTGTCCCTTACACCTGTCAAATAGGTGGGGTTTAAATCTTGAAAATTAACAGATTCGAAAAGATTTATTAATGAATTATAGTCATGTTCACTGATAATGGACTTGAATATCCCTATCCTTTCCACATTTTTCACTCCTTCATAAATAACTGTTCTGTCTTCGTATACTTTCAAGTTATAAACTTTACACTTTCCAAAACAACTAGATTTGGAAAGTGTAACAATAGGATTTACTTGATCTGCATTAGTTTGATTTATTGTCTTTTGAGATTTGCACGAAACCAGAATAAAAGAGACACTCATTATTACTATTATAACAATTGCATACTTCATA
>JALZWC010000051.1 GCA_023300255.1 Saprospiraceae bacterium
CTTCCTCATGCATTTTGCACAGTACCGAAAGCTGTTCAAAAATCTACAAATCCATTAATCAAAAAAAGCTTAAAATTTGGAATGATTAAAGAAAATCTATCGGTAATGGATAAATTTAAGCTAATCAAAGATTTAGGTTTTGATGGCGTAGAAATGGATAGTCCTAATGAATTGACGGAAAAAGAGATTTTAAAAGCAAGAGATAAGACAGGTATTGAAATTCCAGGAGTGGTTAATTCTTTGCATTGGAAAGCGCCTTTATCTGATCCAGATCCTGCTGTGCGAGCGCAGTGTGTCGCCTCTATGAAGACCGCATTACGGGATTGTAAAACCTATGGTGGCACAACGGTATTATTAGTACCTGGAATCGTCAATGAAAAAGTCTCCTATGAGGAGGCTTATAAACGGTCACAAGAAGAAATCAGAAAATTGTTACCAATAGCAGAAGAAACAGGTGTGAAAATAGCTATTGAAAATGTATGGAATAATTTTTTAATTAGCCCAATGGAGGCAGCCCGATATATTGATGAATTTGAAAGTGAGCATATTGGTTGGTATTTTGATGTCGGTAATATTATTCGGTACGGTTGGCCAGAACAATGGATTAAAATTTTAGGAAAACGAATTATTAAAATTGACATTAAAGATTATAGCCGAGATAAACAGACCAAAGAGGGAATCTGGGAAGGATTCAAAGTGAAACTAGGAGAAGGATCTACGGATTGGACAGCAGTTAACTCGGCATTATCGGATATAGGCTATCAAGGCTGGGGTTCTGCGGAAGTATCGGGTGGTGATCGGACTCGTTTATTAGAAATTTCTCAACGAATGGATCAATTGTATAGTAGTGTTAAATAGAACAGAGAATAGAGAGCAGAGAATAGAGACAGATTTCGTTTGCAAACAATGAAATTTCGTTATTTTTAAAGGGAATCTGTCTCTAATCTTTGTGCTTAAAAATGTCTAGTAGCATGACCATGTGTAAAAATCGAATTTAATACTACTGTTATTAACGTCTAATAGTCAACGTCTAAGCGGGATGGCTAGTCCAAAAACTGTTTGAGCGGAGCGAGTTTTTTTGGACTAGAATTTTTGGTTCTTTTTTTTCGATGAAAAAAGAACGTACATCTAATTGCGCTATTTTCGGTAATTTGTTCTGTTCACAGCATATATATTTTAGAAACCAACCACCACACTTGTCCTTTCTTCTTATAACATTTCCCTTATTATTGCGTTTCTCACCAATAGGAAACTATCCAAACGATAGTATTACTGTTTATGTTCTTGTTTCGTACTTTATCAAAATCTAGTTTTAGAGTCTCATTGTTAATATTTAAGAGGCATCTAAGTGGCGATGGCCCGTTGGTTTCAGCGGAGCAATTGAAACAAACTAGAATTTTTGTTTCTTTTTTTTCAATGAAAAAAGAAAAAGAATCTAAAGTGCTAAATTAGGACTAGTTACTCAATAATTACGAAATTCAATATGATGCGTCTGATATTTATAGCTTGTTTGGTTTTGGTTACCGTCCAGCTACAAGCCCAAATAAGTACTACCTACCCGAAAGAGAATCCACAATTAGTAGCTTATGCTTTAAATAAGCAATCTAATGAGGTCGCAGCTAGTCGAAGTAAAGTCATGATGGATTTACCATTCTTTGATGATTTTTCCTATAGTACGCCCTTTCCTGATGTAAGCCATTGGGAAGATCGGCAAGTATTTATCAACGATACTTGGGCAACTAATTTAGTGTCTATTGGTGTAGCGACTTTTGATGGGTTAGATGCGACAGGCAGTCCTTATGGCGGAGGTGTTGGTTCTTCTGATACCCTAACTTCTGTAGCACTGAATTTAGGTGGTTTAGCCAATGCGTATATAAGTTATTATGTCCAACCAAGGGGTTTAGGAGATTTACCAGAAGGAGATAATAAGAATTTAGTATTGGAATTTTTATCAGAAGACGGAGAATGGATAGAAATGGAGCGACACACAGCAGGAGACATTCTTAGAGATTCTGTTTTACAGTTTGATTTTATAGGTCCTATTGCGATCAATGAATCTCAATTTTTATACGATGGATTTCAATTTAGATTTAGAAATATTTCTTCTAGAGATGGAGCAAGTGATTTATGGCATTTAGATTATGTCCGAGTGGAAGAAACACCAACTAATCAAATAATTGATGATTTAGCGTTTACGAAATTACCACCTTCTATATTTCAAAATTATACGAGCGTTCCTCTAACACATTTCAATGAGCCTGCTCTTGTAGAAGCAGAGTTGCGTAGTGAACTACCGATAGAATTGTACAACCATTCTAATCAGACGATTACTACGGAGGAAAGCCTTTTACGTTTACGATATATTTCAGCAACTAATGAGGTACGGGCATTCATTCCTCCTACGTTATTTGATTCCCCTACTTTTGCGCCTAATAGACAAGAACTAGGACAATCCATAAGACGAGATTACTTAGATCGTTTGGAACGACAGCGTTTAGATCCTACGGAGGTTTTTCAGGCAAAGATGATCTATGAGATGACGCCCGCTCCTCAAGAAGACCAAGCAGGGATTTTAAGAAACGATAGTGTTTTTTCTTTTACAACAATTGATGATTACTACGCATATGATGATGGTACCTCAGAAGCAGTGATTAATATAAGTGGCTTGAGTGGATCGGCTGCTATGGAATTTTTTAATTATAGAGCAGACTCTTTAAGAGGCTTTCAAATTCAAATTCCTAGATTTAGAAGTGTTAGTGGTATGATTACTTTAAAAGTATGGTTAGAGGATTTGAATACACAACCTGTTGTAGAATTGCCAGTGGTGCCCTTTTTTGTGGATGATATTCGCGATACGCTGCAAGCTTTTACTACCTATGCTTTAAGAGATGGGATAACTGGTATGCCTACGCCCATTTTTTTACCAGTAGGTAAGTTTTTTATAGGTTGGACACAAAGTACTTGTAGTGGTAATTGTGGCGTACCTATAGGCTTGGATAGAAATTCTCCAGAAGCTGCCGACAAAATGTTTCTCAATAGTGATGGTAACTGGAGGCAAGTTTCTTCTGATCCTAATACCGCTCACTTGAAAGGAGTTTTGATGCTTCGACCAATACTCGGTAGTGAAACCCCTCAAGACTCAGAGTTGGCAACGAGTACCAATGAATTATTACTGGAAGAAGTGATGCAGTTATTTCCAAACCCTGCAACAGACATTGTTCATGTACAGGTTTTTAATGGAGATTATGAAAATTATCAATTGCAGATTCATAATGTATTGGGGCAGTTAATAGATGCGGCTCCATTGCAGCCACAAGTAGATATATCTAGCTATCCAAGAGGAACTTATTTACTTCAAATTACTAATTTGGAAACTAGAGAAATTGGTTTTCAGAAATTAATTAAGCAATAGGTAATTATTTTATAAGCTAGTGTTTGGCGGCGTAGCCGTCTCGCAAAAAGGGCTTTGGGAATAGGTTTTATAAAGTTATAAAACCTATTCCGAAGCCCTTTTTTTGTCGAATTTATCTGGCTAGCTAGATAATTAATTTCTTTCTTCGCTGGCGCAAAGGCTCTGCCTTGTGCCATCTATCAAGGACGGTTCTACCTTCCAATTTAATATTATTAGGGGCCAGGAATTAAATAACCTACCAGTTATGGCGCAGTAATTTTTTCTTGTAAAGAAGCTTCAAAATTAAGGCATAGCAGAGCTACGGCTTCATTTTTAAGT
>JALZWC010000052.1 GCA_023300255.1 Saprospiraceae bacterium
CGTGTTGAAAGTTTCATAGTTAGAATTTTTTATTTTTTAAAAAGGTAAAAACGTTTGAATTCATAAATTATGAATCAGGCATTTTTCGAGATTAACTATTTGAAAATAAAGTTAAAGAAGTTGTGTTTTATGCATCTATAAAAGCTTCTTTTGCGCTTGTTGCTTATATAGTTTATGGGTTGTTTTTTTTACTGGCTGCTCTAATAATTGGTTCTCCATATTTTTATTTAGCAGTAGTAGCTATTCCATTATTCGGATTGTTTTCTTTATATTATTGGGAATTTAAACAAGACGGACAACAGCAAGCAACAATTGCCAAATTAGATCCATCTATCATTACACAATTATTACAAGAAAGAACAGACATTCTTAATAGGTTTACAGAAAAGTAAGGAAGTTTTTAAGTAAAAATTTTCTATCAAAAAAGTCACTACAAACAAATGCTATACCATATTGCAAGAAAACTAATGGGCTGGTACAGTCTCGTTTTCTTTAGAAAAAGTTATTTTACAGGACTCGATAAACTGCCTTGGGATCAACCTTTTATTTTGGCAGGAAATCATCCAACTGCTTTTACAGAACCTAGTATATTATCCGGACACAGTTCACAAGGTAGAAACTGTTTGCTCCGAGGAGATATGTTTAAGGAAGGAAAATGGTCTGAATATCTTTTACGGAAAATAAAATGTATTCCTATTTACCAATTTAGAGATGGCTATGCGAACATTAAAAAAAATAAAGAAATCATGGAGTATTGCTATGATTTATTAGGGGAGGGAGAAAATCTTATTATATTAGCAGAAGGAGTATCCAAAGTAGAAAGAAGAATGCGACCTATCCAAAAGGGAACTGCTAGAATGGCATTTGGTGCTTATGAAAAACATAAACGAAAAGATATTGCCATCGTTCCTATTGGTTTCAATTATACGGATCCTAATAAATTTAGAAGTTCCATTTATGCACATATTGGAACACCTATACCCATTACCGATTTTTTAGACGATCACGCTGAAAATCCAAGGAAAGCCATTAAACGATTGACGGATCGACTTTCTAAAGAAATGCGGAAAAGTATCATCCATATTGAAGATGAAAAAGATGATGCACTTGGATATCAATTGTTGGAGATGGTAGAAAACACCGTTAAAGAAAAAGCTTTACCCCTCTTAAGTTTCCAGCAATCAAGATTGCCAGAATTTATACAATTTGCAGATAAATTTAATGCATTATCTGAAACAGATAAAGAACAGTTGAAGCAAGATGCTAATCATTATCAAGAACAATTAACACAACTAAAGATTACAGATCAAGGCCTAGCCCAAAAATCTTATTTTAATATCTGGTCTACCCTAGCCTTATTACTTGGTTTGCCCGCATTTATATTTGGTATGGTCACTAATTTCTTACCTATTAAAATTGGTAAATATTATGCAGAAAACTTAGCCAATACTTTGGAATTTAATTCTTCCCTAAGAGTGGTATTTGAAGCTGGAGCTTATTTGGTTTATTTTCTTATTTTATTAATAACAACGGGTATTTGGGGAGGTAAATATACTTTTATTACGGTTCTTTTACTACCAGCATTTGGGCATTTTGGTTTACTATGGAGGGATGCCTTTTTTTTATGGAATGAAGGTAGAAAAGTACGTAGTGTCGATAAAAAAAATATAGCTGAATTATATAGCTTACGAAAAAAATTATTAAATTTAGGTGTATGAAATAATTGAAAAATCATTATGAAGCCAAAATATTCCTTTTATAAAATGGAGCGTCAAAAAACCTCCAATCGTAATCTCCCTATTGAACGAAGAGATAGCAGTAGAGAAGGGCAATTACGTGCCGTAGCTCATCAACTAGGAATGCAATACAGTTCGGTTGAAGAGTATAGCTCTAAGCCATTTTTGAGTGAATTTAACCTGTTCCAAATGGGTAGAAACAAAATGGTGAGCAATGTACTTGAAAAAAGAGACGACGCTTTTGAAACCAAACTACAAATTTTTGATTATCAATTTGATACAGGTTATGGAAGTGCTCGAAGAACTTACAAGCAGTCCGTATTTTTTGTTCAATCAAAAAAATTAGCGCTACCAGAATTCAACATGGAGCCAGAGTCCGTTTTTCATAAAATAACGAATTATTTAATAGGAAGTGAAGATATAGATTTTGAAGGTAATCCAAAGTTTTCAGGAAATTATGTACTAACTGGAGATGATGAAGACTACATTCGTTTTATGATGAATCCTCATCTTTTACAATTCTTTAGTGTTAGTACAGGATGGTATATGGAAGGGATCAACTTCTATTTGATTCTTTATAAATTAAATGTTCACTTCAAAGCTAGATCCATAAAAGGATTTTATGAAAAGGGCCATGCTATTTATCAATCAATGTCCCAAGAAATGGACTGGAAGCCGATATTATAAATCTCAATAAAAACATTATGCTATCCAGCGAAATAGATCACTTAATTTTAGGTATTAGTAATTTAGAAAAAGGTTGTACAGATTTTGAAAATCTAAGTGGCATTAGACCCGCTTTCAGCGGGGAACATCCCAATTGGGGAACACATAATGCACTACTCTCACTCAATCAAAGTTATCTAGAAATCATTGCTCCTCAACCAATGGGAAATTTGGTAGATAGCCCTTTTAGTATCATTAAAGATCAACTACAATTAAATCTAATTGGCTGGGCTATTCAAACAACAGACTTGGATGCGCTCATTCAATTAATGGATCAAATGGGGTTGGTACATACGAATAAATTGCCTGGAG
>JALZWC010000053.1 GCA_023300255.1 Saprospiraceae bacterium
CCCATTCATGTCAACTGTTCCAGCTGCTTTGATTTTTAAAGCATTCAGTAATAATTCATTATCTTTTAAGGTAAACTTCAGATTAGGAATGTCCATTGCAATCGTTGCGTCTAAATCCGTCGTGGCATTCGCTAAATAATCGACTCCTTCATATTCTACATTCAAATTAGAAATATGCGTCCGAGTAGCCAAGTCAAAGTTATCAGAAGCAAATTGACCGCTGCCTGTGTGATTCAAATCTTTAGCCGCCATTTTCATATCTAAACTTCGATCCTCATAAGTCAAGCTGCCATTTTCAATAGTATACTGTTTCATCTTTACGAGGAAGCTACTTTCTTCTTCAACACTAGTATTATCCGTAGGTTTTGTTATATCCCAGTTAGCTTGTCCATTTTTGAGGACTAGTAGATTGATGACGGGCTTAGTTAATTGAAATGCTTTAATAGGGAAATTATCCTTAGCGGCAAATGCATCTAGTACATTGAGTTCTACTTCTGTGCCTGCGGCCTCAAATAATCGGACGCCTTCAAATGCTGCTACACCGTCTACTGTTACATTCTCCAAACGCACATTCAGATCAGGAAAGCTTCTCAATAAGGAAATATCTACATCCTCAAAATCCATTTTGGCGTTCAAGGTTTTGTTCGCTTCGGCTTTTACATAAGTGATTACTTTATCCTTATATAAAAACGGTATGGCTATTATTCCAATTATAACTACTACTAGTAAGAATACTAGGAAAGAAAATAATCTTTTTATTAATTTCATAATCTATTGTTGACCTATGTATAATTTTTTAATCGACGATCTCGTCTTCTTTATCTCTTTGATAATCAATATTTTGTAATTTGATAATCAAATATTGTTGAGTAATTAAAACGTAAAAGTACGTTTATATATTTTCACTTTTAGGACGAAAATAAAACATAAAATTACATACGATTATCGTGTTTTTAAGAAAATAATAACAATTATGTATTAGGAAGAGGTATAAGTTGTTGATTTGATGGAATGTAGGATGATTTAGGCTTGATTTAATAGGAATGATACAGCTGAATTACTAGCTAATTAGACTTGATTTAATCTGCGGTATCAACTGCTCAGGCACGGAACTATTTAGTAAATATGTCATCTGCGTGACTACGAAGTAGTTCTGTTTCTGCCTGGCGGAGGTGACAGATTGAATTATGTCACACGGGTTTGAATGAAATTAAGAGAATTTACCCTAACTAGACTCCCGAATCATCTTCAAAGTAAACCCACCCAAAATTACAATAATTAACAACATGAGACCCCAAAGCCAAGCCTTATTAGCAAACAATGGAGTAACAAGTTTAGCTGCAGGCATCTTTAGAGCAGGTCCAATCATTAATGGTTGTAGAAGCCTTGGTATCTTATCAGCATAATGCTTTAAATCATAGGTAGGTTTTCGGGCTTTAGCATTTCCATAGACCAAGAAATAATTGGCGGTTTCTGTAAATCGAGCAGTCAATTGATAAGGCACACCACTAATGGTAATGGCTGTAATAGATAGTGGAGGATTATCAGCATTGTGTATAGTCAATCGGATTTTATTGGTAATCTTCGATTGTAGGAGAAACTCGTTTCCTTTTAAAGAACTTAAGACTCCATTACCGAAGTACTGATAGATATTTTTCCATCCATTTGGAGTTTGGAGACTATCGGTAGCATATTGAATGGTCATCGGTCGATAATAATCATAGTCTTCAGCCACGACTACTTTAATCGCACTTACTGGAACGGGTTCAGTTAGGAGAATATCTATTTGGCTAGTCTTTCTTTTTTTATCAATTTTGGTCGTCGTCGGTTGAATAGGGTAGTTGAGGAAAGAAGTTGTATTTTTTTGATGATAAGCAATACTTGCTTTCAATAGATTGACCTCCTCTTTTGTAGGAATATGTATTCGATAGTATTGATATTTAGCAGCTGGAAAATTGAGTGTGGTAAACTCGTACTGCTCCAATGAATTTTTTATAGCTAGTATCCGATAATCTTCTAGTATCGTATACCAATTTTTTTGATCTTGGCTACCTTCTAACTGTACCTTCCAATCAAAATCTGTTTCTTTAAAATCTAATTCAATTTCATTAATACTCTTAGCAATGGGTATTTCAAAAGTAATAAAATGACCTGCTGCTGTTTGACTTGTATTGATCATTTTGAAATCTATAGAGGTCGTAGTAGCTGGATCTATTGTCCATAGATAGGGCACTTCTATTGTATCGTTTTTGGGTGTTATTCCATAGATTCTAATATCTGCTACATTTTGCTTTATTTGCTTAAATGTTTCATTCGGCAACTGTACTTGATGCCATTGGTTTTGTATACCTGATAAGGTATGCTTGTAGGCGTAGGTGTGCATCTGTGCATAGGTGAAATTGTAGACATATAAGAGTAGGAAAAGTAGTTTGTATTTCATGGATGTTATTTACTTTTAGGGATATCCATTTAAGTTCGGACAATATTGAGAATCAATCGTTTACGTGGTGGTGTATTAAACGTGTTTCTTCACGTAAAGATCGCAGAGTTCGCAGAGAAAAAACGGCGTTCCTACTAGTCTCTGCGGGCTTTGCGAACGCTGCGTGAAATATATAAA
>JALZWC010000054.1 GCA_023300255.1 Saprospiraceae bacterium
ATATCAGCCTCATTTTATTAAAATTGATGTAGAGGGAGGAGAATATCAAGTGCTAAAAGGAGCAATTCAAACCTTAAAAAGCTATCAACCTATTATAATATTTGAACATGGACTTGGGGCAGCAGATGTATATGGTACTACCCCTGAAATGATGTACGAGCTATTAGTAGAAGAATGTAGTATGCAGATTGGATTGATGGAACATTGGTTGAAAGGTAAACCTTCCTTCTCCAAAGAAGCTTTTTGTCAACAGTTCTATGAAAACTTGAACTATTATTACATTGCATATCCTAAAGAATAGAAGTCAGAAATCAGATCGCTACGCTGTCAAATGTCAGACTTATGACGTTACCTAAGCACACGCAACATGGTCAACATCATACATCTCACTTCTGACAGCGTAGCGATCTGACCTCTGACTTCTACCTCAATAATACCACTCATCAATATGGCAACAGAATATTTTAGCTAAATTAATAGCATCATCAATGGCTCTATGCTGTGTGCCTGTAAATTCGTATCCTTCCTTAGTTAAAGCTTTATGTAACCCTCTAGGTTTAGATAATTTTTTTATCTCTTTATATTGACGTTTTAGGTCTAGATAGTTATCTAACCAATCATAATCTAAATCATGAAGTTTAGAGTCGCCGATAAGAGCCGTCTGGTCAAACTTTCCCCAAGAACACAGTAAATAATCTTCCTCCTCGATACCAATCCAGTCTTGAAATTCTTCAATTACCTCAGAAAAAGTACTCGCTCGCTTTACTTGATCTTGAGTAATAGTGGTTAGCTCTGTGCAAAAAGAAGATAAACGAGGGTTAAGAATAGGTCGAATAAATTTATTAAAGGAACCAATTTCTTCTCCATAGCCATTTAATTTTAATGCCCCTATTTCAATGGTCTCTTGTACATATCCAGGTGGGCGACCTAACCAGCAGGTAGCTTCTAAATCGTAGATTATAAAATTCATTATTAGGTCTTTATAGTGTCGGAAAGAATCTATTGGTATAAGAACGTATATTCTTAGGATATTGTTTTTTAATATTCTTGGATACACCTATTTTATAAGGAAATCAAACTAGACTAATGTATTAACTTTTACAACACCTTTTGAGACTAATAATAAAAAACTTCGTCTTAGAATTCAAACACAATTAATTACAGAATATCTTTTTAATATGAAAAAAGCATCCAAATTTCATCCAATTCTTATCGGCTTGTTGTTCGCAATACCCACTACTCTTATATTAGGCTATATACTTTACTTAGGAAATAACTGATTCAAAAAATGATTGTAGCTATAGATGTGCATTATAGAGCAGAGAAAGCTAAAGTGGTTGGTCTTTTGTTTGAAAACTGGCAAAGTAAATCCCCTATTGATACGTATGTTATTGAGATGTCAAAGGTTGCCCCATATGAACCTGGCTCTTTTTATAAACGAGAACTGCCTTGTATTTTAAAAATACTAGAATTGATAGATTTAACTGCTATTAAAGCAATTATCGTAGATGGATATGTTTATTTGAGTGATGACTTTCGACCAGGATTGGGTTATTATTTATACCAAGAACTATCCGAGCGAATTCCTATAATAGGTCTTGCTAAAAGGTCCTTCCAAAATAATATAAAAAATGTTGTAGAAATTTTACGAGGTACTAGCAAAAATCCATTATATATAACCAGTGTTGGAATAGAGGTAAGTACAGCGGCGGCTCATATACAAGAAATGCATGGTTCTTTCAGAATGCCGACTTTACTACAAATTTTAGATACAGAGACCAAAAGACTCTAAAGTTTAGTCCTCATTAATAGACCACTTCCCCTTTCCCTTTCTTCACCCATTTACTCCACGTTGTATCAAAACCATGAACTCTATTAGTCGTTTCACCATCATTATTGACTACTTTTTGCCCTTCATTCATCCAACGGAATATACTGCCTTCTAAATTCTGAACATCCGTAAAACCTTCTTTTTGTAATTTTTCACCAATACGTTCACTTCGATAACCTACCGAACAATAGGTAACCACCGACTTATTCTTAGCTATTCCTTTTATTCGATCCATTGAAAAATCATCATAGCCCACCCATATTGCTCCAGGAATATGACTAATTTCAAATTCCTCTTTTTCCCGAGCATCTAACAATATTACGTCCTCTTTTACTTGGATCAATTCTTGGACGGTCATATCTTTCACCTTACCTTTAGCCATAAACAAAGCCATCTCATCAAATTCCTCTTGGGTAAATTGACCAGCGACTTTGGGTGCAGGAAAGCATTGTAAGAATAAGAAAGCTAATAAAAAATAACTATATCGGTACATAATTGTGATTTGATGTATTGAAGTTGTTTAAAAATGAATTCTTAAACATCTTCACAGTATATGCTAGTTAAGCATATTATCCATTATTTGCTATCAAGAAAAGGAAATTTAGAAAAAATTAACATCAAAATATGTCTATTAAAACCATCATAACAACAGATAGGCTACGGTTAGAAGAAGCTACCTTTGAAGATGCCACTTTTTTTATCCAATTATTAAATAGTCCTAATTGGCTGGAACACATAGGCGATAGAAAAATAAATTCCGAAAATGAAGCAATTGAGTACATCCAACGTTCTCATGTTCACTTTTATAAAAAGTATGGTTTTGGTATGTATAAAGTGATCTTGAAAGAAAACAATCAACCTATAGGATTATGCGGATTGGTAAAACGGGAAACACTCTCTGATTTTGATTTAGGATTTGCTATGCTACCTGCTTATGAAGGTTTCGGGTATACTTATGAGGCTTCAAAGAGGATGTTAAGCTATGCAATAACAGACTTAAATCTAACAAAAATTGTTGCGTTCACTACAAAAGAAAATACTAAATCTCAAAAGCTATTGCTCAAATTAGGCTTGCAATATGTAGACACTCGAAAAGTGTTGGACGAGGATATGGAATTCTTATTTTATCAAATTCTTCTCGAATAAGGGAGACGTGGAGTGAACACAGAGGCACAGAGTAAAATTTATACGAGGCTGTTCTATATTTATTGTCACGCAGAATTCGCAGAAAACGCAGAAAGTGTAAAATTTTGATTATCAACAAAGGGCAGCGTGGAGTAAAAATTAGAACATAAAATCACGGAGGCATAGAGTAAATTTTATACTCTGTACCTCTGTGACTAAGTGCCTGCGTTCTTTGGCTATGGTATATACATAAGTATTTGGAGTTATAAAGTAAAACTAAGTCTAAGTTATAATTTAGACGTAGTTAGTTCATAAATTTAAATGTTGTATTCAAACTTGGCTGTCGCCAATGACAGTTTTTTTTGAACGCTGAGACGCAGAGATGCAGAGACTTAGCTACATCTGACTCTGCATCTCTGCGTCTCCGCGTTCAATTTTTTTCATTGGCGACAGTCAATCCTGAATACTTATGTATATACCATAGCGTTCCTTGGAAGGCAGGTTCTAAAATGCATCTAGCTTGCATCTTGGTATCTCCCTACCTCCTAATTAACATCAATCACTTTCTTCTTCAAGATAATCGCATCTATAGATCGCTCTTTCACCTGTTGATTAAACTTAGGTAAATCCGTACCGATGATTTGTTGGAAAGTAGCCAATTCACTATCAATTTCTTTTGTAATCACATCTCTTACTTCTTTCATCTGCTCCGTCGGCGGGAAATCACTACCTTGAATTAAAGAGTTTAAATGCGCTAATTTATTATTCAACCGTACTGGAAAATTCAAAGGATCTTGACGGCTTCTATTTTTAGTTTGATAAAGCGCCTCTTCTACCTTCTTCATTTTTTCATTAATCTCATCTGCTAGTTTTAATACATCTTCCATCCCTTCTTGATCACCAACTAGTTTTTTATAATTATCTAATTGATCTCTTACTTGTCTAATGTCTTTAATGGTCTGATGTGTTTCATTTAGTTTATCACTAAGGCCTTTTACAAAAGTAAACTGTTGTTGCATAGCTGCTAAAGAAACCTCTGAACGTGGATCTTGCAATATTTTGAAGTCTTGTGTCTGCTCTACTCCATCTATCGACAGGGTTACTTTATAGTCTCCAGGAATTGCCTTTGGACCTGTTAAAGAAGCCCACCACATAATCATTCCATCAAACTTTTCTGTGTCTGGATAATTCATATTCCAGACGAACTGGTTACTCCCCTCTTCTAGCTTTAATTTATTCTTTTTCTCTTTTGCCGTAGTAGAATAAGTAGTGATCAAATCTCCATCTGCTTCATGGAAAGATAAAGCAACCTCCTTCATTAATGCCGTATCTCTTATATTGAAATTGACCATCACACCACTTGGGTGATTCATACCAGCATTCTTCACTTTTTTATTTTGGTAACCGCCCATTCTATAGCTATCCATCGGTTTAAAAAGATGTGTCTTTGCGCGAGCAACATCATTATTCATCTGATGCAATACCGTCAAATCATCGACCATCCAAATACTTCTACCTTGTGTGGAAGCGATTAAATTATTGTCTTTAATCGCTAAATCAGTAATTGGTACAATCGGTAAATTCATTTGAAAAGATTGCCAGTTAGATCCATCATCAAAGGAAACGTACATACCTGTCTCTGTACCTGCATATAAAATACCTTTCTTAACAGGATCCACTCTTATAACCCTTGTAAAATGCTCATTAGCAATACCATTTACGATCTTTGTCCACGTTTGCCCATAGTTAGAAGTCTTATATAAATAAGGTTTAAAATCGCCTGCCTTATATAAGGTTGCCGCTAAATAACAGCCGCCATCATTATGTGGATCTGGTTCAATACTATTAATCATCGCCCATTTTGGTAATCCTTGTGGCGTTACATTCGTCCAATTCTTTCCACCATCTTTAGACATATTAACCAACCCATCATCTGATCCCACCCATAATAAATCTTTTACTCGTGGAGATTCTGCTGCTGCAAAAATAGTACAATAGTACTCTACAGAAGTATTATCTTGAGTAATCGGGCCACCAGAAGATTTCTGCTTTTCAGGATCATTTCTTGTTAGATCGGGGCTAACGATATCCCAACTTTGTCCTTCATTATAACTTACGTGCAAATGGTTAGAAGCCGTATATAATTTATCTGGATCATGCGGAGAAATAAAGATTGGGAAGTTCCACTGAAAGCGGTATTTCATTCCTTCTGCCCCCCAACCCATAGGTAAGTCTGGATAAACATTGATTATTCTTTCCGAGTCCTTGTCATGATCTTTTCGTTCAATTAAACCATCATAACTACCTCCATAAACAATATCATTATTACGTGGATCGATTGCAATATGACCACTCTCACCTCCTGCAGTAACTTCCCAATCACGCTCTCCTATAGATCCACCTTTAGTTCGATGTAATACTCGTTGAGTACTGTTATCTTGCTGTGCTACATAGATCCGATAAGGGAAACTATTATCCGTTGTTACTCGATAATATTGTGCGGTAGGTTGGTTAAAATAAGTACTCCAATTGGTCCCCCCATCAAAACTAACTTGTGCACCTCCATCATCTGCAATGACCATACGCTCTGGCGCTTCTGGTGCAATCCATAAATCATGATGATCTCCATGAGGGGTGTCAATATTCGTAAAGGTCTTTCCTCCATCTTTTGATTTATGAAAACGAACATTCAAAACATAAACTACATCTTCGTTTTGTGGATCAGCATATAGTCGGGTATAATACCATGCCCGTTGTCTTAATTTTCTTTCCTCATTGATTTTAGTCCAAGTTTCTCCACCATCATCTGAGCGAAACAGACCGCCTTCTTTTGCTTCAATTAAGGCCCATACTCTATCAGAATTTACAGGCGATACGGTAATACCACTGATTCCTAAAACACCTTCAGGCATTCCTTT
>JALZWC010000055.1 GCA_023300255.1 Saprospiraceae bacterium
CCGGTATATGATATTACACCGATCAGTAAAAAGGTCGCTAACCAAGATGCGATTCAGGAATATTTAAAATTGTATAAATCTTCTGTTTGCCTTGCGAGATAGGCTTAACATGTTTAAATATGGCCTTAGGAGTGGTGAAAAACAAATTCACAGAAACCGCCCACTTAAAAGTAAATATTGCGGGACAATCTAATGCCTTGTATAAACGAAACAAAGTAATGATGAAAAAAATTGTTTTAGGAATTATATATTTTCTAGGACTTAGTATTTTAGCGCAAGCACAATATAGCCAAGATAGCAATAGTACTAATGGAGAATTACGCTTAGGGTTCCAACTAAGTCCATCGGTTAGTTGGATATCAACAGATGATAAAGCGATTAATGGTAATGGGGGTGCGGTAGGAATGCGACTAGGGATGATGGGAGAGTATTATTTTAGAGAAAATTATGCCTTGATTTCGGGGATTAATTTCGCATTCAATCAAGGGGGGACACTACTACATGAAGAAGGAGGTAACTTTTGGTCTAAATCGGAGTTAAGTGATACAGCGTTAACAGCCTTACCCAATGGAGTTAATTTAAAATATCACATACAATACATAGAGGTGCCATTGGGAATAAAGATGCGGACAAAGGAGTTTGGTTACATTCGATACTTCGCTGAAATTCCGCTTTTTTCTTTAGGTGTAAAAGTACAGGCAAGAGGGGATATTAAAGGAACTTCTAGATTAGATACAGAAAGAGAAAATATTAAGGAAGATGTCAATTTATTTAATGTAAATTGGGGATTTGGTGGTGGTATCCACTATGCTTTATCTGAGGATACAGCCTTTATTGGAGGTTTATATTATCAGCAAGGTATATCTGATATAACAGATGATGCTGGGTTTAAAACAAGCGGTGCACAAGAAAAATCAAAAGGGGTACTACAAAGTATTACTCTTCGGATAGGTATTTTATTTTAGATTTTCTGCATTAAAAGCGACGCATTAATTCATTTGAGTGTAAAAAAAATCAGGTAGTTTCAACTCAATTGGTCCGATCACTTCCACAGGCTGACCGCTAATTCCGGATCTTCCAAAGTCTTCGAGACTTGGGAAGATTTAATTCCTTGAAAACCAAGACTTCCCAAGTTGCAAAACTTTGTAAGTCTGTCAATTCAATTATTAACGGTCAGCCTGTTTCAGTAGTCGGATCAAGCTGCACATTGCATCCAACCATTGGAAGTGATCTAATGAGCAAATTTGCTACTACAAAATTGTTATACACTTAATTCATTTTAAACAACTGTTTAAAATATATTCTTAAAAAAAACTACTTTAATAGGCTGTATTCAAGAAATGATTTTTACCTTGGCTATGCACAGTTGAGCAATAACAAGATGAGTTTTACTATACGGACTATTTTACATTACGCTATATGGCTATTCACAGACTTAAAGGAGCAATACAACATTATGCTTGGGGGGGGAAGTATTTCCTTCCTAACTTATTAGACATTGATAATACGGATAAAGAACCTTATGCAGAGCTATGGATGGGTACACATATCAAGGGGCCAGCAAAGATTCTCAACAATAAAAAGCCGAATGATTTAACGAAATATATTAAGAAGAATGCTAAACGCATATTAGGTAAAGAAGTGATTGCTAAATTTGGAGAACAGCTGCCTTTTTTATTTAAGGTGTTAGATGTTAATAAGATGTTGTCTATTCAAGCACATCCAAGTAAAAAAGCAGCGGAAGTAGGATTTGCTAAAGAAGAAGAAAGTGGTATAGATCGAGTTGCGCCTAATCGTACTTACCGAGACAATAATCATAAGCCAGAAATAATGATAGCAATCACCAATTTTTGGTTATTGCACGGCTTTAAGTCAATAGAAGGAATAAATGAAGTATTAGCAATTTCAGAATTTAGAGTTCTTGTTCCTTCTTTTAAAGATAACAATATCTTTTCATTATACAGAGCTGTAATGGAGATGCCACAAGAAGCGGTAGACTTTGTATTAGATCCATTATGGAAAAGATTGAAACCTGCGCATGATGCAGGCACGTTAGAAAAGGACCAAGCAGATTATTGGGCCGCAACGGCATTTGAAGAATACACGATAGATGGGCATTATGACAGAGGGATTTTTTCAATCTATTTATTTAATTTGGTTCGATTAAAAAAAGGAGAAGGTATTTTTCAAGATGCAGGTATCCCTCATGCATATCTTGAAGGAGTCAATGTGGAATTGATGGCAAATTCAGATAATGTATTTAGAGGAGGTCTAACCCAAAAATATGTTAATGTTCCAGAATTAATGGCTCATTTAACTTTCGAATCAATTACCCCTAAAATCTTAGTAGGCTCGCCTATATCAGTTCTAGAGAAAGTTTTTAAAACGGCTGCACCTGATTTTGAATTAAGTCAAATTAAGCTAGACAAAGGACAAATTTATCGGATAGAAAAACATGCAAGTGTTCAAGTGTTAATAGTAATCGAAGGAGAAGGCGCTATTTTAGGAGGTACTAAAGAGCTGACGATTAAGCAAGGAGAAATCTTTTTAATTGAAGCAAATACACCTTATAAGATTTTACCTAAGCAAGAAGCTTTGATTTTTAAGGCTAAGGTGCCTGTTTAGTTATTTTGAGAAGTCAGAGGTCAGAAGTCAGAGGTCAGACCGCTTCGCTGTCAGAGGTCAGATGTTGACAGCTAGGTGCTAGTAGAAGATGTCAGCTATTTGCTACCTTGTCAGATACCCACAAATGTCGAGCATAGTAATGACTAAGGCAAAAAGTGAGAATAAATTGGTCGTTTTAAGCTAGTCATTTTTTACTCTAAGGAATTCTGAAAAACTAAGCATAGCTGGGCTATGGTTCTTTT
>JALZWC010000056.1 GCA_023300255.1 Saprospiraceae bacterium
GCGACAGCCAATTTTGAATTGTAACACTTAAATCTATAAATTAACTACGTTTAGCTTCTACTTTACATGTGGTTTTATTTCGCAACCAAAAATACTTATTTATATACCATAGGGCACGCAGGCAGGCGAAGTCAGAGGTGAAAAGAGCGAAGTGTAACTGTGTAATTTATTAGTTCGTCATTCCTAAATAACCTGTCTTATTTTTTAACTTCCAATCATTATGTATTAAGAATACTTCGTTGTCAACATTATACATCTGACTTCTGACAGCGAAGCGATCTGACAGCATAGCGATCTGACTTCAAAAAAAATGCTATACGAAAATATTCAAGAAGCGATAGAATACATTACTACAATAACAGAATTCAAACCAACATATGGCATCATACTAGGTACTGGTTTAGCAGGCCTAGTAGATAATATGGAGATCGTTGATTCTATTGAGTATGAAGAAATTCCTCATTTTTTAAGCCCAACGGTAGAGACCCATCGAGGGAAATTGATCTTCGGGCATTTCGGCGGCCAAGCGGTTGTCGTAATGGCAGGGCGCTTTCATTATTATGAAGGCTATTCGATGAAAGAAGTGACCTTCCCTGTGAGAGTCTTAAAGTTTTTAGGGATTAAACGATTAATTATTTCTAATATTTCAGGTAGTACTAGCCCACATATTTTCCCAGGAGATTTAGTATTTATAAAAGACCATATTAATCTTCAGCCAGAAAATCCATTACGAGGAATCAATGATGGTCGACTAGGTCCTAGGTTTCCAGAAATGCTAAAGACCTATGACCGAGCAATGAATCAAGTAGCCTTGGACATCGCTATTGATAAAGGGATACGTGCCCATGAAGGCGTATATGTTGCCTTGCAAGGCCCTAATTTAGAAACACCTGCGGAATATAATTATTTACATCGGATAGGAGGAGATGTAGTTGGTATGTCAACGGTACCAGAAGTAATTGTAGCGAGGCATATGGACTTGCCTATTTTTGTGGTGTCCGTAGTCTCTAATAAATGTTACCCTACAGAAAATATTGAATCGACTAGTGTGGAAGAGATTATTGCGATGGCCACAGAGGCAGGCGTGAAAATGCAGTTGATTATTAAGGAGTTAATTGGTGGGGAGAAGACCTAGCGCTGCAAAAAATCATACATCATACATCATATATCCAAATAGTTCAAACCATGTTGGATATATGATATATGATATATGATGTATGATTTCTGATCTGTCAATCCCAAAAATATAATCAAAAAAATTAAATGTCAACGATCTAAAAGAGTATTCTTACAGAATCGTAGCGTTCGACAAAATATATTCTAAGTACTGCATAAACTCTCGTTTCTTTTTACCAGGAGCAAATACAAAACCATCTAACAAATACAATTCGCCTGAAGTAGGGTGGTGTATTAAGTAGCTAACAAAGGAGCCACCCATATAATCTTGTGTCAATTCCCAAATCCCTCTAGCCTCTACGGCATACAAACCTTGGTGTTGTATAGGATTGACGAACATAGGGAGCGCTTGATCATTGATCCGCATATAAGACCCAGGAACAGTAGAAGAAATGTATTGTTTAGAAATCGTATCTCTCAGGCTTTTAAAGCCTTCGTAACTTAGCTGGGCACGGTCAGTATAAGGGAGTTTATGAATAAGAATATTACTACTCATTTCCGCAGTTTCTCGACGTAACCAGATTATATTAGACTCCTCCATTGCCAAGAAATACTCGTTTGGAACACGAATCTGTAAGCCCATTTTATCTTGTATATTTTGGCCAAGTAATCGACTTTCTCCACCTGCGTAAATAGCTCCTTCTAAGATTTTTTTATCCCCGTCCTGAATTTTTTTAGCAATGCTAGGATACGCCGTTTTGATATTGGCCATCATACTCTTATCGTCTGTTCCGAACATGTATAAGACTAATTGCCCTCTTGCCCACTTATCTTTCTTTTGTAAGTTTCCATAGCCATTCTCTTCTTTGGCTTTTCTAACTCTTTCGGGCCCTATATTTTCTTTCATTAATTTGGCAGTAGCAGAGTTTGCATCTTCAATATTGCCCAATAGAACATAGGTCCTTAATTCTTTTCTGATTGGATGAGAAGCGAGGTCGTCCGGTGTAAAGTGCTTTAGATCAAATACAGGCTCTGGTTGTGGTAAAATTAAGAAGGCAGAGGCGAAATAATATCGAAAGGTATCTCCTACAGCTCCTTCCCAGACGTCCTTATCCGCAATGACCGTAATGTGATTTGCTTTTCCAAATGCACTAGGCTTTACATTTAACCGACTCATTGCTTCTTCTGAGCAGCTAGTCAATAGATATAAACTGCTGAAAATCAAGCCTATTATTAAGGGTAGCCACGTTTTATTACTTTTTGTTAATATCATATGAAGTAAGAATTATTTATACTCAATTGGTGTACTTTATAGATGCAGATTGACTAATTTTTGGTGTAGGACTTGGTTAGCTGTTTACAATAAGGAGCAAAGAGTTGCACAATACACAGAGTTGTATATAATTTTCTCTGTTCTTTAAAATGTCCAGTAGTGTAATGAAAAACAAAGTTTTGTCTATTACTACAGTTATATGTATACTACTATACATGTGAACTAGAAAAGAGAGCAGAGAATAGAGAGTAGAGACAGATTTCGTTTACAAACAACGAAATTTGGTCATTTTTTAAGCGAAATCCATCTCTATTCTCTGCTCTCTATT
>JALZWC010000057.1 GCA_023300255.1 Saprospiraceae bacterium
ACTTCGATTGATAATACGCTCTAAGATGGTGATTAAAGGTAGGTTTCTATACTCATAAATAAGGGTTGTAGATAATTGAGAAAACCTTTGAAAGGGTTCCATATTCTCCAACTTCAAAGAAGCTAATATAGCTTCATCTGCAAGAACATCTCTCCATAAGACTGCCTCTTTTTGTTGTGCAATATAGCGACTCACCTTTATTAGATCAGCGGGTGCCGCTTCCAAAAAATTAAGATTTAAAATCTGAAATAATAGATGTTCCCCTTTATAAATATTGTTATATTCTAAGTGTATATACTCTAATATTAAGCGTAAATTTTGAATGAGTGGTAAGTCTAATATATTGACTCGTCGCTTTGTTTGATAGGGGATTTTTTGTTTTTCTAATAAATCAATAATAGTTCTAGCCTGGCGATGACGAGCGTAAATAATCGCCATTTCACTTAAAGGCATTCCCCCTTTTTGTAATTCTTTAATCGTTAATAAGATATCTGTCTCCTCTTGTATACGATTTGGATATACTCTTATAACAGGTAAGACTTTAGTTTTTTGTTGATCTGGATTCGATGCTAGAATGGTTTTATTGATCTTTAGTTCACTAGCAATTCGTTTTTGGTTTTGATCAATTAATACTTTGGAAGCATCCAAGATTGCTTGAGAAGAGCGATAATTATTCTTTAGAAAAACCAATTCAATATGGTTCTTATACTGCTCATGAAAATCTAAAATATTTTTCAGCCGTGCTCCTTGAAATTCATAAATAGATTGGTCATCATCACCGACAATAAAAATATTAGGGTTCTCCCAATACTGAATCAACAATTGCAAGATAGCATTTTGAGCACCACTTGTATCTTGAAATTCATCCACCATTAAATAGAGATATTGTTCTTGGTAATACCTCAATAGTTTTTCGTATCGGCCAAACTCTTTGACCACCCACAAGATCATGTCCTCATAATCATAGCGACGATGTTGATGTAATAAAGTAGAATATCGCTCAAATAATACTGCCGCCTCCCATAACCTTTCCATCTTCTCTTTGACCAATTGAAGTTTGCCCTCTTTGACATCTCCTTTCTTATATCTGCCAGACTTAACTTTATAAATAAACGCAGGTTTACTTGGTAATTCCTCTAAATATAATCGAATCTTTTCTTGCAAATAATCAGCAGTCCAATGCTCTTTTTTCATCATCTGAAATAGATGGTATAGATGCTTTTCATAGAAGTAAATATCCCGTCTTCCTCTTTTCAAAGGATGGGCTAAGGGCAATTCATCAATTAATTTACGAATAATTTCAACTCGCTCTAGTTCACTAAGTGGCTCCAATTGCTGAATACCGAATAGCTCTAAATTCTCTTGAATAACTTTATTACAAAAGGAATGAAAGGTATAAATATGGACTTTATGCGCCTCTGGGCCAATAAACTGGAGCAAGCGTTCCCGCATGGCATGCGTGCCTGCATCCGTAAAGGTCAAACAGAGGATGTTATTTGGTTGCGTATCTGTGGACATCAAAATACGCCCTATACGTGCAGATAAGATGTGGGTCTTTCCTGTACCAGGTCCTGCGACCACTAATACAGGCCCTTCTATACTGTCAACTGCTTGCCGCTGTTGCAGATTAAGCCGTTTCAATTCTTTTAGAAACGCCTCATTATTTTCTATTCGTTTATCTTTTTCTTTTGCCAAGTGGATTGGATTTTGTAGGCAAGATACTCTTTTTACTGCTTTTTCTTAAATACCTTAAATTCAGAAAGATCTAATACAAATCCTTGTAATACCGACTCTCCAGATAACTTATTATCAAAGCCAGTCACAATGTCGATACTACCGTCGGCTCGATAAATATATACCTTCTCTTTATAAGGATCTATTAACCAAGCTAATTGCACACCATTGGCGATCCAAGTCTTCTCCATTTTCCTTTTGACAACAGTCAGCTTATCACTTTTGGAACGAAGTTCTACTATGAAATCTGGTACAGTAGGAATATACTGATTTTCTATTTCGTCAGCCGATAGGGCATCCATTTTTTCTGCTGATAGCCAGGAAACATCTGGGCTTTTTGTAGAGCCATCTGGTAAATCAAAGCCCGTGCTAGGACTAAAAACTTCTCCTCCTACGTGTTCTTCACACCAATTCCCTATTCGCCTACTTAATTTTACTTCTCTAATACCACTACCTCCTTTAACTGGTGACATAATATTAATTTTTCCATTTTTTGATCGCTCCATCTGTAATTCTGGATAGAGGGCCGTTAACTCTTTGAATTGCTTCGTACTTAAGCCATCAACGGTGATACTACCTGCCAGTTGAAACAATTGTTCTAATAATGGGGGAGGCATAAATTTAGTTGCTACTGTCATGCTTTTATGATTAAAAGGAGTTATGCTTTTACCAAAGTTACAAAAAAATGTACTAGGATAGGAAAGAAACCTACTACTGCCTCCGCTCCTCCACAAACGCTGCCCAATCCTCTATCTTATGCCCATGTTTTTTAGCCCATGCCTCTGCTTGGTCCGCAGGAATACCATATTCTTGTTCGATTTTTTTAAATACAGACTTAGAAATTAAGGGGTTAGAAAGCAGGGAAGAAGCATTCTCTACGTTAACAATTTCGTCAACATCTATTCCTAATTCTTCAAAGGTAGATTTGACTTTTTTATAGGTTTGGTGGGAATTGTTCAAGAGCGTGAACCAATCGGTACTACTACGAGAATTTAGCGTGTCGCCTTCGTAGCGATTTTTGAGGTAAGCAGTTTCGTCTTTACTATATTTTAAACTAGACCATTCAAATTCTGGTATTTTGCCTTCTGCCTTTGCAGCAGCTCTGTTTTTAGCAAAATACTCTGCCAGTCTGCTTAATCGTTCTTTTTTAGATTTTTTTTTTCAAAAAGAGTGTTAGCTTCTGGTTGCGTCTTTGCCTCTTTTTGTGCCTTTCTTTCTTTATTTGTCAGCTCTATTTCTTCCGTTGTTTCTACCATATAAATACCATTGTTCTGTAGCACAACCATTGCCAAAATACCTAAGGCTACTATTAATAGGATCCATTCAAATTTTCCTAGAATTTTTCTTTCTTCTTGTTCTGCCATGACTAATTTTATATTAAGATTATCTAAAACTATACAAAACAGAATAGATAGAAGTGAGAGCAGAGATGTATTTCGTTTAAAAAAAGACGAAACTTCATTGTTTTAAACGAAATACATCTCTATTCTCTGCTCTCGCTTCTCTATTCTAAAACCAGTATGGTTTTAAATTAAAAATCCATCTTTAACCGCAAATTGACCCGTCGAGAAGTCAAGAAATTAGGAACAGCATATTGCGTACTGAATACCGTTTTGATCCAAGTATTAGAGGCAACGTTTGATACGGCCATTAAATTAAATACTTCTAAACTCACCCAAGTAGCGTCTGTAAAACTTAAGAATCCATTAGGTCGTTTTGCTCTACGCTTAGCATCCCATAGGGCTAAGGCGAAACCAATATCCACTCTATGGTATGGTCTATATCTATAAGTATTTCTAAAAACTACATTATTACCTCTTAAACCATAA
>JALZWC010000058.1 GCA_023300255.1 Saprospiraceae bacterium
GCAACGGGTGCAGCAGGTGCACAAGGCGCAACGGGTGCAGCAGGCGCACAAGGAGCGACAGGTGCAGCAGGTGCACAAGGAGCAACAGGAGCAGCAGGTGCAAACGGCGCTGATGGAGCAGCAGGCGCACAAGGAGCAACAGGAGCAGCAGGTGCAAACGGCGCTGATGGAGCAGCAGGTGCACAAGGAGCAACGGGCGCAGCAGGTGCACAAGGAGCAACAGGTGCAAAAGGTGATACAGGAGCAGCAGGTGCAACTGGAGCACAAGGAGCAGCAGGTGCAAACGGCGCTGATGGAGCAACAGGTGCACAAGGCGCAACGGGAGCAGCAGGTGCAAACGGCGCACAAGGAGCGGCAGGAGCTACAGGAGCAACGGGAGCAGCAGGTGCAAACGGAGTTGATGGAGCAGCAGGCGCAACTGGCGCACAAGGTCCAGCGGGACCAGCAGGTGCACAAGGAGCGACAGGAGCAGCAGGTGCAAACGGCGCACAAGGAGCAGCAGGAGCTACAGGGGCGACGGGAGCAGCAGGTGCAAACGGAGTTGATGGAGCAGCAGGCGCAACTGGCGCACAAGGTCCAGCGGGACCAGCAGGCGCACAAGGAGCAACGGGAGCAGCAGGTGCAAATGGCGCACAAGGTGCAGCAGGCGCACAAGGAGCAACAGGTGCAGCAGGTGCAAATGGAGTCGATGGAGCAGCAGGCGCAACTGGCGCACAAGGACCAGCAGGCGCACAAGGCGCAGCAGGTACAAACGGAGCTGATGGAGCAACTGGTGCACAAGGAGCAGCAGGCGCACAAGGCGCAGCAGGTGCAGACGGAGCACAAGGTGCACAGGGAGCACAAGGTGCAGTTGGTCCAGCAGGACCAGCAGGTGCACAAGGCGCGCAAGGCGCACAAGGTGTAGCAGGCGCACAAGGTGCAATAGGTGCACAAGGAGCTGATGGTGCACAAGGCCCAGCAGGTCCAGCAGGTGGACCAGGCGCCCAAGGTCCAGCAGGTCCAGCAGGTGCAACAGGCGCAGCAGGAGAAAGAGGTCCAGGAGGTTCAGCAGGAGCACAAGGCCCAGCAGGCCCACAAGGAAGCGAAGGTGCACAAGGAGCCCAAGGTCCAGCAGGCCCAGCAGGCGCCCAAGGTCCAGCAGGTTCAGCAGGTGTACAAGGCGCACAAGGCCCAGCAGGTGGACAAGGTCCAGCAGGTGGACAAGGTCAATCTGCATACCAAGTATGGTTATCAGCAGGTAACTCTGGTTCTATTTCTGCGTTTTTGTCAACTTTACAAGGTGCAGCAGGCGCACAAGGTGCACAAGGCCCAGCAGGTGTACAAGGCCCAGCAGGTGGAGCAGGTCCAATTGGCGCACAAGGCCCAGTTGGTGCTCAAGGCCCAGCAGGTTCTGACGGTCCAGCGGGTGCTCAAGGTGCACAAGGTGCAGCAGGTGGAGCTGGCGCACAAGGTCCAGCAGGCCCAGCAGGCCCAGCAGGTCCACAAGGTGCAACAGGTGGTCAAGGTGCAACAGGTAACAATGGTTTATCTGCATACCAAGTATGGTTAGGAGCAGGTAATTCTGGTTCATTAGCTGATTTCTTTGCTGCAATAGGTGGCGGTGGTTCTGGCTCTGGTGGTTCTGGAGGAGGACTTTCTGCTAGTGTTGGAGAATTTGTTATCCCAGCATGGTCAGGCAGTATAGCAGGTGATAGTGGTTCTTTTGTAGATGCTAGATTTGGTAATGTCTCTTGGACAATTACTCAATTAAGTGGTGCAGATGCTTCTGGAAATGCTAGAATGCAAGTAGTGTATACTTTTGGAGACATTGGTCAAGTAACTTCTGCTACTATTCAGGAAATTAACAGACAACTTGGAGAGGCTGGCAAGGTAGGTTTATCTTGTAGCTTAACTGGTAATGTATCAGGTACATCATTGACTGTTAACTGTGTTAGAGCAGATGCAAATGCTGGATGGTCAACGATACAACATTTGTTAATAACTATACTTCAGTAAGATGAATTCCATTGGAATTTATTTAAAATTGAAATAGTAATGTCTTTATGTTCGGCTTGGAAGATGGTTCTTTAATTATCTTTCAAGCCAGCATAAGATTATTTTTTTACTACTAAATTAAATTATGATGTATAGAAAAAAACGTTTTTTTAGTGCCATCCTTATACTGTCTAGCTTTTTATTTTTTAGCCAGATTACAATTGCTCAAGTTCAGTCTCTTGATAATTTAAGATTATCAAATAATACTTCTATGACGATTACTGGGGAGTTACAGTTTTCACAAAACGGTGGTGAGATCACTACCGCAAAAGAAAATTGTAATAGCCACATTGGTTTTGCAGAAGGAAGTGGCTGGTCTAATGCTTCAGATGATCAATTCATCGACGGCATGGTAAAGGTAATGCATGATAGATCATTCACTTTCCCAATAGGGGCGAATGGAGAATATCATCCAATTGCTATATCTGGTGGAGCTAATACGATGGCTGCATATATTGCAAAAAATCCATCTAAAATTACAGGAACTAGAGCACTTCGAAATCAATATAGCGATCAGTCGACTATTGTTGATAAAGTGAAGAGTAATGGTTACTGGATTATTCAAGGGAGTAATGCTACAAGTATTAGCTTATCTTGGAATAGAGCAGATAACATGGCTGCATTAACAGATAATGTTGAGCAGTTAAGTATTCTAGGCTATAAGAATGGTTCATGGACTGTTGTTAGTTCTACTTTAGATATTAACAACACTTTATTTGAAGGAAAGGAACAAAGCCTCGCTACTGGTACGATTTCTACCAGCAGTGACTTAATTCCTAGCGAGTTTGACTATTTTACTTTGGGAACTGTTAAGACAGTTTCTACTAGTAAGCAATCTATATTATCTGTTTATCCGAATCCTGTAATGGCTAATGAAAACATTACAGTGGAGTATGATTTAAACAGTGATTCTGGAGTGCTTCAAGTTATTTCTACTAATGGATTATTATTGTCCGAAAGAACTATTTCAAATAATAGAGGGACGGTTACTTCATTAGATTTACCTACAACTCCAGGTACTTATTTAGTACGTATTGTTGGTAGTAACGGAATAGCTAAAGAAAAGAAAATGGTTGTTCTAGGTTTTTAAGATTTGCTTATTACTAAGTAAATTTTAAGACTTACTTTTAATGATAAAAGGGTTCTAGAAGCAATTGCTTCTA
>JALZWC010000059.1 GCA_023300255.1 Saprospiraceae bacterium
ACGCAGAGACGCTGAGATGCAGAGGCTTAGCTACATTTTAACTACACTTGACTCTGCATCTCTGCGTCTCAGCGTTCAATAAAAACATTGGCTTTAGCCAATGCCAAATGATAAATCTGAAGTAAAATTTCTATTTTTTTCACTCCTATTTTTGTCCCAATTCAAAAACCTTCTTCCCTCCAACATAAGTTTGTAGTACCTTAACATCTCGAATAGTAGCAGCATCTATCTTTCGAATATCTTTTTCCAGCACTACAAAATCCGCTACTTTTCCAACTTCCAAAGTGCCTTTAATATTTTCTTCAAAAGAAGCATAAGCCGCATTTTTTGTATAGGCTTTTAAAGCTTCTTCCACATTGATCTTTTGTGCAGGTACCCAGCCATCTGGATTCTTATCATCCAATGTTCTTCTAGTTACTGCTGCATAAATACCGTATAAGGGTTGAGCAGGTGCAACAGGCCAATCACTTCCAAAAGCAAGGGTCGTATTCGCATCTAGCAAAGATTTAAAAGCATAGGTCGTTTTAATTCTTTCGGCACCAATTAATTCTTCGGCCCATCTACCATCGTCTATCGCATGGTAGGGTTGCATACTAGCAATGATATTTAATTTTCCTAATCTTGGTATATCTTCTGGTGCAATATGTTGCACATGTTCTATTCTAAATCGTCTATCCTTTTTGCCATTTTCTTCGAGTATTCGATCATAAATATTTAATAAAGAATGTATGGCATCATCTCCTATCGCATGCACCATTATTTGCGCATCCGTTTTATCTGCACCACTAATCCATTGATATAAATTTTCTCTACTATTAATAAAAAAGCCTTTGTCTTTTGGTTGATCGGTATAGCCTCTATGGAATGCGGCTGTATGAGAACCCAACGATCCATCAACAAAACCTTTCAGGCCGCCTCTTTTTAAAAATTTATTGTCTACTCTTTTTGTATCCTTTATTTTTTCCCAATTATAAATTGGATCAATGGTATAAATTCGGACGGCTAACTTTCCTGCCTTATAAAATTTATTCGCTACTTCATAAGTCCCCAAACTATCTACATCATGCACCGAGGTAACTCCATTGGCTAAAAAGTAGTTCATAGCAGCCGTTAATGCCGCTTCTTTTTTCTCGGGAGTCATTGGAGTTATAGCATCCAATACTGGATTCATCGCATTTCCTTTCAGTATTCCTGTTGGAAAACCTTTTGCATCTTTAATTATTTTACCACTCTCTACCGCTGGTGTATTTTCATCAATACCAGCCATTTTTAAAGCCGCTGAGTTAGCGAGCACCATATGTCCATCTAAGCGATATAGCACGACAGGATTATCTTTTGTGTAAGCATCAATCCATTCTTTTTTAGGTAACTCTCCACCCCATAAAGTATGATCCCAATTTCCTTCTAAAATCCAATCTCCTGGTTCGATTGTTTTGGCATAATCTGCTATTCTTTTTGTAAATTCTTCTGGTGTACTGGCATCTCTTAATTCTACACTCAATAGGGCATTCCCCCCCATCATTAGATGGACATGGCAATCAATGAAACCTGGGGTAATAAACTGCCCTTTCATATTGATTACTTCTGTCTGCTCTCCCTTATAAGACTGCATATCTACTAACGAACCTATAGCGAGGATACTATCTCCTGCAATAGCCATCGCCTGAGCTGTTGCTTGTAGATCATTTCCTGTCCAGATAGTCGCATTGGAAATAATACGATCTGCTACCTTTGATTCTTTTTCTTGACAGGCATTAAATAATGCTATAAATGCCAATAAATAAATTTTTCTGAAAGTTATTATCATCTAATATTTTTAATTTAGTTAAATTGGCAAAGCGAAAAAAAAATCCTTTATTATAATAGACAGAGGAAAGTTACCAACTTCAAACATCGACCCGCATATTTTCAATGAATTATATATTACGATTTAGATTTTCGCTTACCCTATTACATCGGTAATAAAACATTTTCCAATATTACTACTTTTAAATAATTGAATGTATCAACATGAATCGAAAGACCTTTTTAAAAACGAGTTTTATACTAGGAACAAGCCTACCCTTCCTAGGTTGCCTACAAGAAACTACCCAAGTAGGAGTAATAGAAAAAACTTGGAATCCAGGAGAAGTCGCCCACATCTTACCCACCGTCAACCATGAACGCATGCTGGTCACTACTTCTTTTAAAAGAGTGGTCAATGCACCTGTCCTAAAGGTAGGAAATAAAAGTATTAAAGGACAAAAAAGAGACAGCAAAGGTTATTTTTGGATATTCGATTGTGATAATTTGGAGCCTGCCACCAAGTACACCTTGCGCTTATTAGAGCAAAAAGAACCTCTGTGCGATGCTTGGGAATTAAAAACTTTTCCTCTTCCTGATAAAGATATTGATCATTTAAAATTACTAGTTTATACTTGTGCAGGCGGGCATCCGCTTTCTCAAAAGATATTACCAATACCTGAAGATCAAAAAGAATCTCCTGAGCACTTTGCAGAAAGAAGAATACAATTATTAAATAGAGGCCTAAGTTTTCAACCAGACGCCTTAATCTCTATTGGGGATCAAGTGTATTGGGATTTAAGTGGGAATGGCAAAAATCGACCAGGAGTAATGGATATGGACTTTGCCACAAAAGTCGCAGGGAAATTCGATCCTTCCCAAGCAGTATTAGGAACTAAAAATGAAGAAATATTAATCAAAGCAGTAAGTCCCCAGATAATAGATTTATATGGAACCGCTTGCCGATCTACCCCTGTATTTTTCTTTAATGATGACCATGATTATTTTGAAAACGATGAAGCCAATGATGCTTTAGTTACCTTTCCACCCAAACCCTTTCAATTAGAATTAGGTCGTGCTGTACAACGTTTATTCTTTCCGGAATTTTTACCTGATACCAAAAGACCTATCTCTTTACCTGCTTCTAATGCGAATGATCGAGTAAAGCATTCTTCTGAGTCTTTTGGTACACTACGTTATGGCAGATTAGCAGAGTTGTTAATGTATGATTGCAGAAGATTTGTTAGTTTAAAACAAGATAAGGCCGTCTTTATACCCGCTGAAGCAGAGCAATGGATAAGAGATAGAATTGCAGATAATCAAGTTAAACATACGATACAAATTCCTTCTACGCCATTTGGTTGGTCTGCTGGAAAGTGGCTGGAATGGTATCCTGATCTTTTGGGTAAAGACCAAAGGCTACATGATAACTTAAACAAGTACATGTGGCAAGAAGGATGGCAATTGCAACATGATCGGATTTTACAGGCCATGCACGATAATAAAGAAAAGAAACCTATTATGCTCAGCGGTGACCTACATGCTTTTGGAGCAGGAAAAATTCACAGAAATAGAAATAATGATTTTAGTAAAAATCCAATATTTGCTTTTTTAACAGGTCCATTGGGATCTAATGTTTTTCCTTCTACTTTCAGAGGAATCAAAGCTTCTATTCCTTCCGCAATTGGTAATGAGGAATATTTTGAAAACATGGAAGAAAATGGATTTTCTATTGTGGATATCACCACCAGTAGTGTACAAGTAAATATGTTTAAATATTTATGGAGCCGAGATAAGATGGAGGTGATTAAAGATTTATCTGCTTTAGATGAACTCTTGGTCGTCAACTAAAAACGATGAGTCATTTTATGGCTTACCGAAATAGTTAGCGTATCTATTATCCACGAAGACTCTGTCTATATAACTATGGGCAGAGCCTTAAAAAAATCAAACCAGTTAGTATTCTTTAACTTAAAGGCACAGCACCAATCTATTAGTCTTCATTCCGCATCGAATCTACGAATATTCAAAAGATTAACCACACAGCTAGTATGATCTCCAATGGTCAAAACAAATTCTTGAATCACTTTAGTACCATCCGCATATGCTGCTGGCGTCCAATCAGGCATATTACAAATAGTCTCGACTAATAATTGATCTACTTTTTCATCGTTAGAAGTCTCAACTATTTTAGTATCAATAATTTTCCCTTCTTCATTAACGGCAAATTTTACTGCTGCTAAATTGTATTGCTTGATGCTTGTATTAGAAATTTTGTCAATACCTTTTTGTATTAAATATTGATCCAATTGTTCCGATCCGCCAGCATAAGTTGCTTCCATTTCAGGATCAATGGTAAAAGTAAAATTCATCTCTTTCCTTTCGTTATGCGCCAAAGTATTCTCTGGTAGGTATTTGACCTTAACAGCAATGTTTGTTCCTACATCAGCTAGCGCTATCAACTCTTTTTGTGTTTGACTGAGGATATCATTCTTACTGATTTCTTTTTTTGTATTTCCTCGAATGTTCGCAGAAATTTCGACAGAATGATAAGACCTAATCCAAGAGGCTTTATAATAATTATTTAGATCAATTAAACTTACGGCTTCTTTAGATTTTTCTCTCGAAATGGAAATAGCAGGTAAGACTTTACTTACTTTATATTTAAAATCATAGTCCAAGTTATCTTGTGCCGTACTA
>JALZWC010000060.1 GCA_023300255.1 Saprospiraceae bacterium
CAAGTATATACGCATCATAAACAACAATCTACTACTTGGCAGTTGTATTTTGGAGCGGTTCGATTTTCCTTGTCTTTGTCCCGAGACTTTTGGAGAGGTTTTTCGGGAGAAGGGGCTGCCTTGGAGTCTTTAATAGAAGACGTTCCAGACAGTTGGATTCAGTATTTTGATAAGTTTAGTTATGCCAATCAGACTTTTAACCCAACTGCTTTAGCAATAGCAGAAGATTTGGACTTGACTAAAATAGCGCATTTGACAGGACGACTTTCTGCTATGGGTTTACTAGGCTATGATTTGGATGATAATGCATTTTTTTATAGACGCTTACCTTTTAAATTAAATCGAATATTGAGTTTAAATCCTCGTTTAAAAAATGCGGAAGCTTTGATTAGAGATGGGAAAGTAAAGGTGCTGTCGAGGGAGGATAATAGAGTAGAGGCGCAAGTGGATGGCACAGGCGTAAAGCACTTAGTTGTTTTAAATGGTGGTCGGCAACGTTGTACTTGTACTTGGGCAAATCGCCATCAAGGAGAGCGTGGAGTGTGTAAGCATATCTTGGCTGTGAAGAAGGCGATACGATCGTGATTTTTTAGAGCAGAGATCGGTTCACTTAGAGAATAGAGACTCTAAATTAAGCGTAGTATTTAAACCACATAGGTACATAGGTCACATAGAGACTTACACCTATGTGACTTATGTATCTATGTGGTTTAAAAAAACTATTGTGACCTTTATTTTTAATGTTATAAAATAAACATCATGACAAATCAAGAACAACTATCCAATATAGTAGCATCTGGTAATGAATTAGCGATCCTACCATTCCTAAAAAAGCTAAGCACCAAAGAAAGAAAAGCCTTAGCGTCAAGTTTAAAAGACCTATATAGTTTTTATCACGAACATATAAAAGTTAGTGAAGATAAATGGGGTAGGAGAGCCACCCAATCCCAAACTAAAATATTAGACATAGCTGCTTATTTGTGTTTTGGTATGGCAGACTATCGAAAACGAGTATTTGGATTAAAAGCAGAATTGATAGATACTCTATTGGATGATTATCAACCAAAATGGTTAGGGAAATATATTAATAGTTTAGTTAGAAATAATTGGGCGCCTCACAATTTGAGTTATCTATGGTTACTTAAATTACAAAAGAGGGGTGTTTTAAATCCAGCGCCTGCTTTGTTGGTGCGTCAACTATGTTTGGCAATAGGAGAAAGAAGTGCCTCCTATAATTACGTCTATGTTCCTGAAAATTTGACAAAATATAAGGAAACACTACAAGATCATTTTTGGTTGCTTTTTCAATATGAAACTACTATTTACAATTCCTTTAGATGGAGAGAATTGGAAGCAGAAAAGAAAATCTATAGTTGGATTGATACGATTGTCCAATTGGTAGTAGATGGGCAATTGCCAAGAAAAAAAATATTACAAGAAACTTTACGTGCCTCTACGCAAGACTTTAATCGTAGTTTAATCGGTTGGTATATGGATTTGTTCTTAGCCTTAGCTCCTAGTACAGAAGAATTGATAGATTTACAAAAAGACCTTTTTAATACCTTTTATGCGAGTCAATCAAAACCGATTACCACTGCTTTAAAATTGATTAAGAAAATTGCTAAGGAACCTGATTTTGATACGGAAGGATTTTTAGAAAATAGTACGCAACTATTAACTTCTGAAACTAAATCTATTGTCAATAGCACATTAATGGTTTTAGATAAATTAGCGAGAAAATCAGAAGAGGCTAGAGGGGCAATTATGAACAGTTGCAGTAATGCTTTTTTGAATACCGATGTAACTATTCAAACTCGTGCTGCAAAACTGATTATAAAATATGGAGCTCCTTGCAAAGAAGCGATAAGTAAGGAATTGAGTATGTATGTCGATAATTTAAAAGCAGCACCTAAAGCTTTATTAAAAGATTTTGTAGAAGAAAAAAGTGTAATCCAAGAAGTAAAAATTGAATCAGTTAAGAAGGTATGGATAGCAGAGGAGAATGCCTTGCCCATGCCCCAAAATATAGATGATGTTATCTTTCTTTTAAGTGAGGCATTAGATGGGAATGCGCCTTGGCATTTTGATATGGTTTTGGCAGCTTTACTCAAGTTTAATCAAGAAATGACGGTAGAGACAGTTAATAAATTTGCCCCTGTCTTTCAACGAGCTTATAAACTGTTGAATGGTGGTGGGTGGAATACGAGAACAGGACATACAGATCATCTATTAGCAATATTTTTATGCGAATATCTAAGCTTTTTAATTAGTAAATTTAAATCGGCAGATCAGTTAGTCGCTGTAAAAAATAAGGAATCAAACGAAGGCACAAATTGGAGATGGTTTACTACTAATTTTACTAGATTAGCCAATTGGAATATACGCTCTAATACGACTTTGTTTATTCCTTTAAAACGATTAGCTATACATGCCCTAAATCAAATTAAGTCGGCGAATTCCTTACCCCTATTATCTACACCGACACATGATCCATGTTGGATTGACCCGAGCATTTTTGTAAAACGATTAGCCTTATATCAAATTTTAGATAGTACGCCTAATGCGACGGATTGGCATATTGCGATAGCTAGAGTGAATTTAGAGGATACGCAAGAAGCAATCGATATAGCAAAAGAAATGTTAAAAGGAGAATATTTGACAATGACCCTTTTTTTACTAGATCCTACTGCTCTTCCAACCAAAGTAGAAAAGTACCCAGAAGAATGGTTGATGTGTGCCTATACTAAAAATCCATCTCATTATTACAAAGAGTTTGCTGCCTTCGCACCGAATGAAGTCGATCAAAAAATCTTGGTAGGGGAGGTGCCTTTTCATTTGCATTCAGGTCCTAAAATGGTGAGCCGTTACAATTACAAGAATCGAAAATATGAGGAGGTAGAGATAGTGACTAAAAACATCATTATAAAAGAGCCTCAAAGGAAAGCGTCTTTTCTCCAAAAAGTAATGGGTGTATTAATTGCTAAGAAAAAGCGAGTGGGCATCATTCCTCAATTTTTGAATTTCACGCCTAGTTGGTTATCGCTACAAGGTCAAGATGTAAATCGCTTGTGTTCTTTAACACCTAATAATCTTCAACCATTCATAGCGACCATGAGTAAGGCGCTGCTCCATCAGCCAGCATCTTGGGGACAATCAGGAAAGAAACAAACGATAGCGACTACTCAAGCATTATTGACCTTTTGGAAAAGTGGGAATATTAATAATTTATTTCTTAGTTCTGCTCTTTTTTGCAAAGATAAAACGGTTCGTATTTTAGCAGCAGAAATATGGCTAAAAGGTGTTAGTGAAGGGACCGTTGATGTAACTGCTATCGGATCAATTTGTGGGAAGATGGCCACCTTAAATTTCTTTCCTTTTAAGCGATTATTAGATACGATGGCAGAACAGATTGTTCAAGTTTCCGCTACTCATGATAAGGCCTTGAAATTGTTTATTGAATCCTTGATAAAAGAATTACCTTATACGCCTTTGCGACATACTAAGAAATTATTAGAGATGTATCAAGAATTAAAATTGGTAGAGGCGACGTCCATTAGCGATCCAAGTGTTTCCGCTAAATTGACTTCTTGGCAAGAGACTAATAGTCTCAAAAAATTGAGTACGCAGTTGATTGAACAGAGTGTGGCTGCTTAAGGAGGCCTTTTATAAACTGTTCCTTCACATCTTACAACTACGAGATAGTTGAACAAAGCGTTTGAAGATTTTTGAGTTCAACTACTCCGTAGTTGTTAGATTTTGACGTCGAAAATCCTCGGATTTCATCCGAGGTTATTCAAGTTCAACTACTCTGAAGTTGTTAGATTTTGACATCGAGAATCCTCGGATTTCATCCGAGGTTATTCAAGTTCAACTACTCTGTAGTTGTTAGATTTTGACGTTGAAAATCCTCGGATTTCATCCGAGGTTATTCAAGTTCAACTACTCTGTAGTTGTTAGATTTTGACATCGAGAATCCTTGAATTTCATCCGAGGTTATTAAAGTTCAACTACTTTGTAGTTGTTAGATTTTGACGTTGAAAATCCTCGAATTTTATCCTGCCTGGCGGCTCGACAGGTCCGAGGTTATTTCAACTGCTCCGTAGTTTTTCTGTACAGGTCGAATAAATTGAACGACTACATGCGAAATAGAAAACCTTATATTAATCTCTTCCTCTTTTAATAGTCACCTTCGTAGGCAAACACATTTCCGCTCGGAAACTTACTACTGCGTTATCTGTAGCACTACATCCAAACCTATCTGTATAAGTGACGGTATAGCTTCCAGGAATACTAGTAGATAAACTCGATACGGAACCAGGATCAATTATAAACGGACCGATCCAGGAGTAAGTATATGGTCCAGACCCTCCATCTGTTACTGTATTTAATAGGGCCTTCTTTCCAGCACATTGTTCTACATCTTCAACACTTATAGTTGGACGTGGTACTAATAAAACAGTTGTTTCGCAAGTACTTACGCAAACATCATCTCCATTATCTCTGACCGTAATCGTATAGGCTCCTGTATCCAATTCTATAAAAATATTACTACTTTGCCAAGTAGCACCAAGGTCAGCACTATAATCAAAATTTCCTAGTCCACCAGTGGTTGTTACGGTAATTTCCCCATCCATATTTTCAATACAGCTTACACTTTTGGCACTAAGTGTACAGGATAATGCATCTGGTTCTGTTAGGGTAATATTACAAGTATTGGTACAGCTAGGGGTGTCTTGATTTCTAATGGTTACCGTATAATTATCAGCTATTAAATCATTAAATACAAGAGAGGTTTGCCAAGTTGTTTCATCTAAACTGAATTCATAAACACCACTACCTGATTGTCCAGAAGCGACTATAGTTCCATCTTTTCCTTGTTCGCAGGTAATATCGGTGGAGGTGAGTGTACAGCTAGGGGCGGTTGGGGAAGTAAGTATTGCGGTACAGGTAGAGACACAGCCGTTGGCATCTTTTATCGTTAGGGTATAGTTACCTCCATTCAAATTAGGAAACAATCCACTTGATTGAAAATCAGTGCCATTAATACTGTATTCATAGGGGGTAGTACCTCCAATACCATTGACAGTGATCGTACCATTATCAGTTATGCAATTCGTATCATCAACAACCTCAATGGAACATCCTAGGGTATCTGGTTGACTTAGATTGATGTCGCAATTGGAGAAACAACCATTTGCATCTTTTATAATAATTACATGTAGCCCTGCTGCTAAACCAGTAAAGCTATTACTAGCTTGGTAACTTCCTCCATTGATATTATATTCATAAGGAAGAACACCACCATCTGGCGTAACCGTAATCGTACCACTTGCATTTTTATTACAAGTCAGATTACTCGACGTAAGTGTGCAAGTTAATTCAGTAGGTTCTGTCAAAGTGAAAAAGGTATCTATCATACAGCCATTCGCATCTGTAATAGTAATCGCATAAGTACCTATTGATAAACTATCAATATCTTCCCCATCATTATCTGGTGAATCTGGTCCATCATTATCCCAATCAAAGGAGAAAGGATTGGTGCCGCCAGTGATACTCAAATCTATAGCCCCGTCTGCTCCATCTTTACAGGAAATATTTGTTAGACTAGCAGTCAAACTCATAGAAGGATGAATGCCTGTCAGTATGCTACAAGTTGAGGTTAAGCCATTGATGTCAGTGACCGTAACAAAATAAGTCCCTGCTACTGGTGGGTCTATCGTTAACGCTTTGGTAGAGCCAGTAAAGCCATTTGGTCCAGACCAATTCCAAGCTTGATTGTCCATTCCGATTTCAATAATTTCGAGTGCTGTTTCTGGGCAAACAAAACTATTACTACTCACTTCGCATTTTACTTCTACTACAGGAATTACTGCGGGATCATGGTCGTCTTCATCCGAATTAGCATTCATTGTTTCATCATCAGTAATTGGTCCATCGTTACTAGGATCATTATCTGGGGTGCTATCAACATCAGGAGGATTATCTCCATTAATGTCTTCTGATTGATTAATCTCTGCATGGTTGGTATAAGATCCACTAGGAGGAATACTGTTAATAGTTGTCACCATATTAATGGTGGTACAAGCACCTGCTGCAATAGGACCACTAATGGTTTGAAAATATTCATCAGCCGTACCACCTACGGTCCAGTTGGGATCGGTGACTGTTATTCCTGTAGGAATATAATCTACGATTTCAACATTATAGGCATCTACAGCTCCTTGGTTACAAACGGTAATATCATAATTTACGGTACTACCAGTTGTTACTGGAACTGTCTGAGAAGGACTTAATGTTTTTGTTAAGGCTAAGTCAAAAGTATCAATGGTTACTTTTGCGTTCGCTTCGTCATCTTCACTTTGATCACCATCATCATTATTAGAATTACTATCTATATCTTCTCTATCAGATCCAGTTATTTGAGCATTATTAATAATGCAGCCATATTCATCTACCGTCACATCTATCCATAAGGTATCGCAGGTTCCATTTTCTAATACGGATATATTCCATTCATTTGATGACGGACTATAGTTACCGCTAGTTTGGGTGTGCGTCACATAAGTGATGCCGCCTGGTAAATGATCCGCAACTTGTATATTGGTTTCGTCATATCCAGTTGGTAAATTGGGATCATGGAGATTACAGACTACTAATTGATAAGTCACTTGACTATTTAAGGTAAAAGGAGTAGGAATATTAACAACCGACTTTTCTAATTCTAAGTCTACACAATCATCTTGAATGATCGTAATCGTATCAGAGATACTAGGGCATAGGTCGGTACTTTTAAAACCTTTCACTATATAATTTCCAGGTTCTGTTGGTCCTGTCCATACTTCCGTTGGAGTAGACGCTTTGATAATTTCAAAACCACCATTTAATAAATACCATTCATAATAATCAAAGCCTGCATCTGCAGTTAAAGTATTGGTTTCATAAGGATAGCAAATAGTTGGATTGCCAGCGACATTGATCGTTCCTATAGGTTTCACTTCTACACAGATGCTATCTCTTCTGACACAGCCACCATTAAATGTCAAGGCTACTTCATATTTGAAAAGACCGGGAACGGATGCATTAAATAATGGATCTGCTCTAGTGGCATCATCTAAGAAAGTAGCTGGTGACCATTGAATATTTATAAAATCTTGGTATTCGGTAGGAATCGTTAATTCTAAGACTACAGGCTGATCTTGGCAAGTGAGGGAATCTGTAATATCTAAATCAAATGGCTCGACTCCACGAATGAATCTTATTTCATCATAAGTACATTCCCCAATACCACCAGAAAAATACATTTGTGTAATGATAGATTGATCAATGACACTAATATAAATACTATCGTCCACCGTTCTGGTAATCACATTACTATTAGGATTAAAGGTCAAGGTATTGTCTCCACATATTTCAATACCTAGCTCTTGTCCAGGACATAAGACAGTGGTAGGTGGCAATTGTGCGGTAAACTCAGGTTCAACGCTAGAATAAGGAGTGGCTAAATGATTACAGGTACAATTAGAATCGTATACCATATCTAAAATGACAGGGCAGGAATTTATTTCATCTATCGTGAAGCAACCCGTTATCGTAATGGAATCACCACTCGCGACAAAGATGGAACTGTAGGTATCACTTCCTAAAATGGGATCATAGAAATCTAGAATTTGATCATTGAGGATATCATCATGAAGATTGACAGAAACACTTCCATTGTAATTAGGACCAGGGTTTTTTAAAGTCGCTTCATAGCAAATAGTCACGGGATCATTGCTGCTTGTACATTGTCTAAATAATTGTAAATCAACTGTTTCTAGTGGTCCTTTTAAAGTCAATCGGAAGGTTGGGTTAACAGAAGATTGGACAAAGACGTCACATAAACTTCCATCTGTACAGGACTGATCTTCTATTAAATTTTTGGTATCTACTTTAATTTCGTAATCTCCACAAACTGCATCTGTGTCAAAATCTGCTTCAAAATTTAAGGTGAAGGCTCCTCCGATCGGCATATTTTCAAATCCTTGAAAACAGATCTGCGTTTGACCATTTATGACCGTAACTATTTCGGTACCTACGTTCAAATTGGTAGGAATGATATAGCGCATAGAGCCCGTTTGGTAGGTAAGATCATCTGGTAAGGTAACACACATAATGACACTATCACCAAGTGATTGTTCAGAAATATTTTGCCCCGTTATTTTAAAAGTAGGCGTTCCTTGCCCACAAAATGCTTCAGAAGGTTTGGCAGTGATTAATACCTGACCAAAATCTGCGGGATTGGCGCCATTGATAATAACTTGATTACTCGTAACAATACCAGAGCTTAATATATCAGGACTACATGGGTCGGTTGCGGTAGCTTGGGCTGTTGATATGGAGCCAGAAATAAATTCATCACATCGCGTTTCTGCTAAGAATGTAACTACTACAAAATTACTATCTGCTGAACTTGCAACGCCTGGTAAACCATTACTATGAATCGAATTACTAAAGTCATTATCTTCTGTATATAATAGATTGTTCCCGTTAATAGCAGGATCTACTATCGAATAAAACGGTAAATTGAAATCGCTATGATTGGGGTAAGATGCTTCAAAACTTCCTGGGATAACTTGTAGTCCGACCAAAGGCAAATCTATATCTAGTACTAAATTAGTCAAAGTAGTTGTTTTGACATTTTTGATTAAGACGGCAAATGGGATGGTATCACATAGGGCATAAGAGTCGCCTGCATTAGGTAGAATAAAGTCAGCTTGTATACCAGCCTCTTGGTATACATATTGATAACAAGTTTCAATGCTATTACAAGAACTGGTCTCTCCAGCGAGTGCAGCCATTATAGATTGATCCATACAACCTGAAGTTGTTGTGATACAAATTTCTGGAGTGTTGGGAGGGGTAGGACAAAATAATAAGCTAGTGCCTATACTGAAATCTACACATTGACCGGGTGCAAGTGTATCTAAATAGACTGCATAGGTCGTGGTCGTTGCGCCTATCGAAACCGTATCATAGAGTAGGGGAGCCATACTCGCATCATATGCACCAACAAATTCTACACTATTGGTGAGGGTGACACTTGATAACATTCCTCTATGTGTCTCGAGTGTGGGATCGTTACCATCCGCACATACGGTTAGGGTATTTATTTCTTCACTAATACCAGGGGATGCACTTGATATTAAATTTTGGTTTTGAGTTTGACTTAGTGCAGGAAAGCCTTTACTTACATCTGTAGTGATAACATCACCAGAAGATACATTATCCCAACGAAATAAAGTATCCAAGCCTAAAATGTCGTAATAACTTTCTGATCTATTTACTAAGGTCTCATTATTTAATCCACAAAAATTTACTAATTCGTTACTGGTATTGGTGGTTGTTTGACTGCATATGAAGCAATTCCCTGCTAGGGTTTCACAAGTTCGATAATCATAGAGGATTTCGTAAGTTGAAAAGTCGGGTGTTTCGGAAGGACATATTTTACATAGGTCATAGACAATTTTAAAGTCATCTAAATAGCCACCTAAGCCAACACCTAATCCAGGGTAATTGTCTGTTTCTGGATTGAAAGTAATGGTGCCTGTGTCTCCTCCAGAAACGGTACAGTATTCCTGCCCATCCACAGTAGCACAACTATGATTGGTCATAGATTGAACATCTAATGGATACTCCAATCCACCTTTGGTCACGATCTTTGCATTGCCACAATAGATGAGCGGAGAATAGATAGGTATTTCAATGTCTTCTATCTTAAAGAAAGGTCGATACTCCGCAGTAAACCAATTTACAGGCGTTGGTTTGACCACATTAAATTTGTGTTCTACCGAACCTCCACAATCATCCAATGCCACTTCGGTAATGGCATTGATGTCTTCTGGACAAAAGGTAAAGAAGGGCGTATTTTCTCTACAATTGGATAGCGCAATTAAACAATCGGTATCAAATTCATCTAAAATATGACCTGAAGCCGCATTGAGAATTTGTGGATCACGTATGGTGAAATCAGGATTAGCAATTTTATTAGCGGCCGTTTTTACATTTTTTGTTAAGGGAAGTAACCAGTTCATATAGATGGTGTCCCCAATTTCAATATTAAAAGCTGCTTTTATTTGATCGAGGCAATTTACTTCTTCCCAGCTACTTGTTTCTACTCCTCTACAATCTTCTAGTCTATTGAAATTTCTAAAATAGACACCAAATAAATTACCATCATGGTATTCCCAAGTACTATTACACATTGGGGTATTAAAGATAGCATCACCCCAAGGGGTTTTTCCTCCATAGGCAAAAAAACCAGTAGAACCACCAGTATCTGGATTATCTACACATTCTGAGAAACTGCTCATATCCATAGGTACTCTTCCTGTACTTCCTTGTTTGACAAAATCTAAACTCAATAATTCGGTGCCTTTGGAGTCAATCATTAATTCTGTATCATCATTTCCTGACCAACCATTGAGGCCAATACTAGTAATATTTGCCAGAAAATACCATTGGTATAAATCTCCTAAAGATTCTGGTGTGTTGAAAGTCATCCAACCTTCATAATACATTGTGTCGCAGGGCAAGAAGCGAGTAAGGTCTTCTACGGGTACATCTTCTACTGCAACCTTTTGGGTCATTGTTTCATCCGTATATCCCAAGTTCCATCTTCTTATAGTAGCACCACTTTGAATGTCGCAAGTACAACTACAGTTGGAAGGATCACTTCTGAAAAGTGCTACATCACAAGCCTTTACCGTTTGACAACTACAAGTTGACGTATTACAGGTTTCAATAACTTGATGGGTTCCATTCATGTAAATGGCCGACGTACAACCCGCAGAATCCGCTTCGATTTGATAAATATAACAGACTTCATCTCCTACATTTAGTTCTCCAATAGGAAGCGTTAATAATCTTTGGGAAATAGATATATCCGTAAAGGTACCGTTGACTCCTGCTTGTGTGCTAACACCATTTACCGTCATTTCTCCTGAGTTGGGTACGAAAATTATATCATTAACCAACAAAGGACTTCCATCAAATAATACCTGTAATTCATTGGTGGTATTAGCGTCAGGGCAAGGTGCTATGTTTTCTCTTTCGTAGATATAACAAAATTCGACTGTTTTGATTTTAGCGGCTAATGGAGAACAATCTGCTCCAGTGGTTCTTGTGGCCCCAAAATCATAAGCAAAAAAAGATTCACTAACAAAATCTTGATTTTTTAATGCTACATAAGTGGCTCCATTGGTGATGCTGAAATCATCTACAGTTGGTTCATAAGTAAAGCTCTGTCCACAGTCTCGTTTGGCACGCAAATAAAATTGACCAAAGGAGCAGTCAATACTACTACAGGCAATGCTGCCTACATTAGGTGCTAAGGCACATAGGAAATCTAATTCTACTCGAATGGCCATCATTTTACCTCCTGGTAAATCATCAAAAAAACCATCTCCATCTGCATCGGTAATCCCTATTCCACTTCCATCTGGATCAACTGTTAAAGTGGTCAAATCAATATTTATATCTCCCTCTATCCAAGAATAATGGGAAGGGTCTATTTCAATACCACCAATCGTTACCCGATTGATAGCTAGCGCTGATTGATCGCAGGTTTCAAAACCAAAAGAGACATCGGTGAATATACCTCCAGCAGAATCGGTAACACTACTTTGTAAAGTCATTTCCATAATAGCTGGGGCTCCACAAATTCCTGGTATTTGGATTAAGTCAGAGGTAACAATAGGGATTGGTTGGTCTGTTGGACGTATTCTTATTTCACTGTTATCAAAAATCGTTTGACAGGTATCTCCGTGACAATAATAACTTGCTTTGTAGGTAATAAATTGGGTGTTCACTACTGGACATTCATCCACTTGCACACAAAAGGTGAGCGTTAGTATTTCGGATTCACTAAATAAAGTATCAGACGGGTTCGGATTACTGTTTTGAAGATAAAACTGATTAGAGATAATGCTCGTAAGGGTGGAGTCATTAGCATTATAAGTAAAAGGTATTGGCACTCCATTAGCAGAAAAACTAGTTAATTGAACTTCATTTGTGAAATCCACATTACAAATAGAAAAGGAGACAGAATCTAGATATGCTCCAATACCATCTTGGGAAATCTGAATATTGGTGCATGTTTCTGTACCTAAAGAATTAATCGTCGTATTCGGAGCACTTCTAAAATTAAGTACTGGGTTTCTTATGCTGGAGTTATAAGTACGTAATGGATGTACATCCTGTCGACACCGTTGAAAATTACCTAAAGTATCTTCATAAATAAAATCAAAATCCAAATCTACCATATACTCAAAAGCATTGATATTAGCATCACATGTAGCTTCAACACCAATATATCCGATATAGACGCCATTTGTGATTCCTTCTAATAAAAATTTTGGAGCGGATGGATTGGGGCTAAGATTAGAAATAGTACCACTTCCATAATGGGTTGATTCAAACCCAGCATATTGCATACCTGGTAAGAAGGTAACAGACATTTGTGTCCCTGATATATTGCCTGGTTCTTCAATAAATATTAAGAATGCTAAGGTGTCGGGAGCGCCACATATTACTAATTCATCTGTTGCTGCAAATCCTGGGATACCTAATAATTCTACCACTTGCATTTCTGGGCAGACACCGATAGGAGGGGGCATCATGGTCTTATTTGGTTGGAGACCTGCTTGTTTTTTTATATTTTGAATGAGGCTGGTTCGAACTAAGTATAGTTCTTGCTGAAGAGATGATTCTTGTTGGCAATCTGCAGTAGCTATGGCATTTTGCAACTGATTGATTTGTGCTAGTTTGGAACTAACATCAAAATTATTCTCTTTAGGCAGGTCAATGCTATAGGCACTCGCAAATACTATATTGAATAGTAGGAGGAATAATGAAAATCCAATATATTTAAGTAATTTATTTTTCATGAGTTATAGTGCTGATCAGTTATCCTTAGGAATGAGGAGATAATAAATGTTACAAGTTGG
>JALZWC010000061.1 GCA_023300255.1 Saprospiraceae bacterium
TTTCTCAGAGTGTTATTTGCCAATTCTACTTAATAGAAATTGAACCTTTTGCCTAGCATTTAATTCTTATAAAGTCGCTTTTCCTTTTTTTTCTTTTCCTTTTTTTCTTGATGAAAGCGAACGTTGGATAAGAACGATCTCGTTCTTATTTTCGCTATATGAATTTTCTGTTGTTTTCTAAAAAAAGATAAATATTTAATTGTAAATCAATGTAATACATAGTTTATTAATTTTAAATTGATAATCAATTAATAATTTATCATGTATGTTAAAATAATTAGAAATCTAAGTCCAAAGATTCCAAAGGACTTTGGATTTCCTTCATGTATTTAGTAGAAATATGAAGATAAATTTCAGTCGTCTTTATAGAACTATGACCTAACAAATCCTTGATAACATTGAGTGGTATCCCTGCTTCAAACAAATGAGTTGCAAAACTGTGTCTTAATCCGTGAATAGTGATATAAGGATTGACTCTAGATTTATCTCTAGCCGCTTCGAATAAGCTTTGTATACTAGATTCACTATAGCGACCACCTGCTTGTCCTTGGAATAGCCAATATCTGGGTTTACATGCTTTTATATATTCTCGGAGTAGCGTTTCTGCTTTAGGGGCTAGCATCACATATCTATCTTTGCCTCCTTTTGAATCTCTAACAAATATACACTTTCTACTAAATAATATATCTTTTAAACGAAGATTTAATACTTCACTTCTTCGTAGTCCAGCAGAATATACAAGGACGATCATTGTCCTATGTTTTAGGTTATCAATAGATTTGATGAGCAATACCATTTCTTCTTTTGACAAAACATTTGGGAGTTTTCTTTGCTTTTTAGGGCGATAGAGATATTGTACTTTCTCAACTTGACCTAATACTCTATTATAAAAGGACTTATAGGCACTCACTATTTGATTATGAGCACTGATAGAAATTTTTTTCTTTTGAATTAATTGCAAAATATGCTGCTCTATTTGTTTAGCTGAAATCTGAGATGGCTTTACTTTTGGATAGGTCAGTAATAAAGTCTTCAAATGATATTTATAAGTCTTAATAGTACTCTGTCCTCGTCTTTCATATCGTAATTTATCTTCTAAAGCAAGTAGTGCCTTTTCCTGAAATGAATTGAGCTTTATGGTTGACTTAGTCTTGTTATTTTTTCTTTTTGGAAGCACAAATTCTTTAGGTATCTCCTTTTTTATTTTAAAGGAAAAAGATAATTGCTTTGGGTCAATTCTAACAAGATGGTCAATGGAATCCTGGACATAAGGGATCAACCAATACTTTTCTTTTACGGCCCATTTTCTTCCTGGAATGTCCTTGATAATAGCAATCCATCCTTTTTTATCAAAAGGTACATATACTTTCAGCCAATTAGCATCATGTGTTTCAATCCTAACTATTTCTCCCCAAAACACTTTATATGTCTTACCGTACTGCGTGGTTTCCTTATATTTTTTAGGAAAGTGTGTACTAAAATCAGCTTTATGGAGGGAAACTGGTGGGAAATCAATCTCTGGGAAAAAAGTTACTTCCTTTAAGGGGACAACATCTTCTTGATCTGAAGATATTAAGGTAGTATCCGAAGCTATGGTTGTTAGAGGTATGTTATTATCCCATACTATAGTGCAATCTATCTGTAGATCCTTTCCAAAAGAAGATTTTAATAGTTCTAGCAGCTGGCTCGTCTTAGGAACACTCCAATACTTCTTTTCAAGATTCCAAGCCCGATTAGGCAAACTTTTAATTTTTTGAATCCAATCTTTCCGCTCGAATGGGACAAATACTTTTACCCTAAAATCATGTTCAGGCAGTACTTGTACTATTAAATTATCTTTTGGTGTAGGAAGTTCTTGTTGCTGGGTCAGCGGATTACTTGCTGGATTTGTCTTAGTTTTATGTGTAGTATCAACAGCAATAGGCTTTTCTTTTGGAGCGTAAGAGATATTAAAGTGCTCTTGCAGTAAAATATAACTATCCTTTACATAAGACAAATGCCAGCATTTCTTTGATTGACTCCACTTACTTCCTGTAAGTTGCTTAATGATTTGAATAGTAGGGACATGATAAGGGAAGTCAATTCGAATTCGAGTTTCCCCTTTATGTACTATCTTTGAGAGGGTAACGGTTTCCATAGCTTGCTTAGTTTAATTAGCAATAGGATACAAACTACAAAAAAAATCTTATTTAAAGAAGGAAAGATTGGTTAAATTTATAGTGGATATTTATGCGCAAGCCCTAAGCTATAGATTCCTAATTAAGTACTACTTTACAGGTAACTAGAAAAAGCAAAACAAAAGAGAGTAACTTTGCATATAACTTACCACACTACTGTTAAGGACTTATGACTTAGACCACTAGGTTCATTTGCACACACGGAATATCATTATTTTTAAACGAAATCTGTCTCTATTCTTTACTCTCGGTTCTCTATTCCAAATTACTAAACAACCACATGCCATTAATAAAAAAATCAAGCTACACCAAACGACCATTTTATTTATGTAGTCGCCATTTAGAAACGATCATCCCTTCTATCTTTAGAAAAATAGAAGGGATCAAATATAAGAGAGAACGATTAGAATTATCCGACGGAGATTTTTTAGATATAGACTGGTCAAAGACCACTAATTCTACTAATAGATTAGTGATTGTGACACATGGCTTAGAAGGAAATTCAGATAGGCACTATGTAAAGGGCACAGTCAAATTATTTAATGAAAACGGATGGGATGCCCTAGCCTGGAATTGTCGATCCTGTAGTGGAGAAATGAATCGGAATCTGCGGATGTATCACCATGGAGATATAGAAGACATTCAAACAGTCATTGAGCATGCGGTATTACAAAAGCAATATGAAAGTATCCATTTAATAGGCTTTAGTATGGGCGGGAATATTACACTAAAGTATTTAGGCGTGAATGGAGATACCGTACCCACTCAGATAAAAGGGGGGGTCGCTATCTCTGCCCCCTGTGATTTGACCTCTAGTGCCGCATTATTAGATGAACGGAAGAGTTATTTTTATAAAAGAAAATTTTATACAAAGTTAACTGAAAAGATGCGACTGAAAGCAGCGCAATTTCCAGGCGTAATTGATATGAATCGCCTATCAGAAGTAAAATGTTGGCGAGACTTTGATGAACTTTTTTCTGCCCCAGTCAATGGATTCGAGAGCGCCCAAGACTTTTATGATCAAGCGTCTTCTATCAACTACCTAGCGGGTATCCAAAGACCTACTTTATTAATCAATGCGTTGAATGATCCGATTCTTACTCCAGCATGTTATCCTACAAAGATAGCATCAACACATCGTTATTTATATTTAGAAACACCAAAAAAAGGCGGACATGTTGCCTTTATGTTAGCTGGTGAAGAATACGCTTGGATGGACTTGAGAGCCTTAGAGTTTATTAACGAAATTGGCAACTATTCCGCATCGACTTAGATATGCCTAAGGCCGATGTCTAGATATTGAACGCAGAGATGTAGCGTGTTAGTTTTTTTCTGTGAAAAAAGCGCTGCACCTCTACGTTCAATTTTTTTATTGGCGAAAATCAATGCTAAATCATACTACTATACATGTGAACTAGAGCAGAGACAGATTTCGTTTACAAACAACGAAAGTTGGTCATTTCCTGCCTGCGTGCCTTGGCTATGGTATATACATATCTTTTCGCAGCTAAAGAAAATACGGTGACGAAGCTACGCTCCTTGGGAGTTCTG
>JALZWC010000062.1 GCA_023300255.1 Saprospiraceae bacterium
TCGAAATAGACCTTGTGTTACTGCGGAATGTGGTATTGAACGCAACTTAATTCTTTGCATCACAACTCAAAATTAAAGCCCTTCGCCACAAGCTCCTTATATTTATCTAGTTCAAAAGAATACATAAAGGCTCCTTTTTTAGAACCACTCTTATCTTTCTCATCTAGTTTTTTTAAAATTTTCATAGAAAGAATTTTTTTTCTAAAATTTCGACGGTCAAAATTCTTTTGATAAATACAATCATAGAGTAATTTAAGTTGAGGTATCGTAAATTTTTCGGGAAGCAATTCAAATCCAATAGGTTGGTATCTTGCTTTTCTTTTTAATTTTACAAAGGCTTCTTGAACCATCTTGTTATGATCTAATATCAAATCAGGTATGGCATCGACATCAAACCAAGCTGCTTCATAGGCAACCGTCAATTGTTGTTTTGGTTCTTCTAATCTAATCAAAGAATAATGCGCCATTGAAATTACCCTTGCACCAAGATCTCTGTCCAGATCCCCATAGCACCCAAACATCTCCATAAATACATTATGAAGCCCAGTTGACTCCGCTAATACGCGTTCTGCTGCATGACTCACACTTTCCGCTTCTTTTACAAAACTACCTATCAAAGACCATTCATTTTTGAAGGGGGCAACTTTTCGTTTGAACAACAATAGCTTCAATCGCTGTTTGTCAAATCCAAATATGATACAATCTACTGCCACTAGTAGTTTCTCTACACCAACATAAAAATTACTTTCTATATCTTTTGGTTTTTTATCCAATAAATTATTTTGAAGTTCTAGGATTAAATGATTAATTTACATTTATACAATAAGCGTAAAAATAACACTTATTATTTAGAAGGTGTTTATATTGTAAATAGACGAGCTGGAGATATTGCAGAAATATATTTAGAACAAACTTATTTAAAAATGAATTAGGGTGGACGGCAAAATATAATTTAGATGATATGACTGCTTCCTCTTGGAAATGGGAATGCAAAGTAAGAAACGATAAAAATAAAACTAGTTATGGAGCATGCAACAGTAATTACACAAGCCCCTGGTAGAATCAATATAATAGGAGAACATACAGATTATAATAATGGATTTGTCTTACCTGCTGCTATTGACAAAAAAACGACCGTTTGGCTTAAAAAAAATGATCATCCTTCCCGCTGTAAAATGACGGCTGGTAATCTCCAAGAAGAATTAGTATTTGATCTATCTAATTTCCAACCAAAGGAAAATGGTTGGGAAAATTACATGATGGGAGTCGTTCATGAGTTACAGAAAATAGGGGCGAAGTTCAGTGGTTTCGATTGTGAGTTTGAAGGAGACGTGCCTATTGGAAGTGGGATGAGTTCTTCTGCCTCTCTAGAATGTTCCTTGGCTACAGGTTTGAATCAATTGTTTAACTTAGGCTTTGATAAATGGCAATTGATAAAAGCTTGTCAAATGGCGGAACATAATTTTGTCGGTATCAAATGTGGCATAATGGATCAGTTTGCCAGCACTATGGGTCAAAAAGATCAAGTGATGTTCCTAGATTGTCGCTCCTTAGAATTTGAATATTTTCCATTTGATTTAGGCGACTATCAATTACTATTATTAAATACGAATGTTTCTCACTCTTTGGCTTCTTCTGAATACAATACTAGACGAGCAGCCTGTGAGGAAGGTGTTCGAATACTTCAAACTAAGTTTCCAACTGTCCATTCGTTAAGAGATGTTTCGTTTGAAATGCTACTTCAAATGGCCGATGTCCTCCCCTCTAAAGTAGCAAGTAGATGCCGTCATGTAGTATTAGAAAACGATAGAGTACAAATGGCAACAAAAGCCTTGCTCAATAAAGATTTTAAACAATTAGGTCAATTGATTTATAAGTCTCATTTTAGTCTGCAAAAAGATTATGAGGTGAGTTGTCCAGAGCTAGACTACTTAGTTCAACACTCTTTGGATAAGGATTATATTTTAGGAAGTAGAATGATGGGTGGGGGATTTGGTGGATGTACTATTTCTATAATAGAAAAAGAACGAGTAGCCTCCTATATTGATTTGATAAGCAAAAGTTATCGCAATCAATTTGGCGTTGATTTAAGTCCTTATGCAGTTTCTATTGAGGATGGAGCAGGCTTAGTAGATTAGTAATAGTGTAAATTAATTGAGTGTAAAACAAAGTTGGGGCCATTCCCAGGCCAATTGGTCCGATCACTTCCAGTGGTCGATCAAGCTGGACGTCTCATCCGACCACTGGAAGTGATCGGATGAATTAATTGGCTGCCCCAGAATTGTTTTACACTCAAATTAATTTGAAGAGGTAGTGGAAGCAGAGCTGAGTTTAAGCTATTGAAAAATAGGAACTAGATATATGGTTATTCAGTAATCATGCGTTATGGTATAAATATCACAACGCATAATTCCAATGAACAATCAACTGAAATCTGTAATAGCAATTTTATTCCTTATTGTAATAGGCATTAGTATAGGAATGCTTATTTTTAAGAAAAAGGATGCTATTATATTAGATTCAGCAATCTATGAGTCTGCGATACGAGCAATCTCTGCTACCATCAATACAGATAATGATCGTTTTCGGAGCAATCATCGCTCCCTTAATTCAGAATATGATGGTTTCCATCAAATTAGGAGTAAACCAATTTTAATAGGTTTTGATTCCATTAAATCTAAGCGAGCAGTCTTTAATCAACTCGTTACCGTTTTGCTAGAAACAGAAAAGTCTAAGACTCCCCTACCTGATCTACAACAAACTAAATTATTTAAAGATTTAACTAGTGTGGCTAATCAACAAGATTCTGTTTTAATGCTGCAATTAGAAAGTATGGTTCAAAACAATTATAAAATATTTAAATTACGACCAAAAGAGATAGATTCGTTCATTGCAACCACTAATTCTAATTATGAGGAGATGGTACTAGAATATGATTTGGCTATTCTAGCTTTAAAAGATGAAGTAAATGTTTTCAAATTGCAAGTACTTACGGCTCAAATGTTTCGCTTACAGCGGCTCCAGTTTTTTGAGGAATGCTTCGGAAGGTACATATATGTTCCTTGCTTCTTTGTCAAACGTTACTTTCCTGTCTTGAACCCTAAGAAGATTTGTCTCCGTGCTGGAGAGGATTTTGAAGCAGAAATTGGGATTGGGAGTTATCATTCGTCTTTTAATACGAGTACCGTAAAATTATTTGTAAATGGTCAACAACTATCAATTGATAGTGATGCTGGGACTGCATTCTTCCGCTCTCAAACATTAGTACCTGGATCGGTAGATTTAGTACTGAAATCTCAGGTTACCAATCCATGGACAGGGGAAACACAGAGCGGTACAAGTGAGTTTACTTATGAGATTTATTAGATTCCAACTCAATTAGCATCCTCTAAAACGAGGCGCACGCTTTTCATTAAAAGCAATCAACGCCTCTTGATGATCCGCACTTCCCGACAACTCCTCTAAAAAATGTTGTTGTGCAACAATACTTTCTTCCGCAGTAAGATCTAAAGCCGTATTGGCAATTTGTTTAGTTGCTTTGAGCGCTAGTGGCGCTTTACTAGCAATTACTTTAGCTAATCGAGTAGCAGCTTCTATCAACATTTCTCTAGGATAAAGATCTGTCACCAATCCAAAGCGCAGTGCTTGTTGAGCATCAATTTTGTCTCCTGTCAATAAGATACGCTTAGCTGGACCGATACCGATTATTCTAGGTAAACGATAACCAGAGGCCGTTAGGCCAACATTTACACCTGCGGCTATATAGTTAGAATTATCTGCTGCAATTCGAATATCACAACAAAGGGCTAGTTCTAATCCACCTCCAATACACCAACCATTAATCGCGGCAATCGTTGGAATAGTTAATGCCTCAACCCGATCTATTACTTCGCTGAATTTTTTAAGATTATTTATAATTTTTCCTTTGGTAGAAGCATTACTCATCGCCTGCTTTAAATCATCCCCAACGCAAAACTTATTGCCTTTCCCTGAAATAATTAATACTCTAATAGTAGGGTCTACTTCTATTTCTGCTAACAATTCTAAGAATAGTTTTTTCATAGCAGCAGATAAACTATTCGCTGGAGGGTTGTCTAATTCTAATAGTAAAATATGTTCGCCTATTTTGCTTTTATGAATAGTGGGTGTTGTCATAGTTTTATTTTAATAATAGAACTTAGTAGTAAGTCAAGTTGAAGATGATATTGACTTATCATAATTAACTCAGAAAAAAGATAATTTATTTAATAAACTATGGTAAGGCAAAGCCTTATGGATAGGAGGCACAAGGCACAGCCTTTGCGCCAGCCTTACAATTATAACAGCTCCTCTTTGCTGGCGCAAAGGCTCTGCCTTGTGCCTCCTATCATGAAAGGTTCTACCTTCTGCTTTAAGTCAAGCTGACATCCTTAGTCTTAAGTCGAATGTCGTCAACTTAAGGATTTGAATGTGTGGATCGTCGAAGTTTATAACTTCGATGCTATATGATCATTAGACTTGTTCGGCGGTAGCTGATGAGGCGAGATGGAGCGAAATTTTGTTTTGGGTAAGGCAAAATTTTTCGGAATAGCC
>JALZWC010000063.1 GCA_023300255.1 Saprospiraceae bacterium
ACCGTTCAACTGACCTTCCCCCGTTAAAGAACCTGAGAAACTCGTATAATAATAAAAGGTAGACAAGTCTTGCTGTCCTCCACAGGTGTGCTCCTTAGGACTGAATTGGCCTCCTGTAGTTGTTCTACCTCTAAAGGTTACATCTACTTTTAGTATAGCTTCTGCATTATTAGTATTGGTCATTGTTCCAACAAATCTTGCAGTGCCATCATCATACTCTATGAATTGTCCTTCTGATATTCTATAAAAGAAATTCAAGCCTTCTGTATAGGTATTTAAATACAATCCGTAATCTCCAAAATCGCAGGAAGTTGTATTTGTTGCAGTTCTTATAGCACAGGCATTTGCAGTGCTAATAGGTCCGCTATACTCCATACCAGAAGTAATATTTGAATTATTTACAGTAGAAGTACCTGTAACCGTAACATTCAATTCCGTAGAGCAGTAATTATAAACCTGATTGTTATTATTATTTTGGTTTAATTTAATCGTGTAGTTACCTGGTGCTAAACCTGAAATAGTGTGGGGATCATTACAATTATCGTTACAAACCTCAATGAACGTTGGACTATTCGTCAAGCGATAAGACAACTGTTGCCAAGGAGCATTTGCTCCAAACACAATGATAGTTCCATCTCCACCTGTCGCAGTTACGCCCGCACAAAGATTAGGTAAATCTTCCGTCCCTTGTCCATTGTTTTCCTGAGAACCATTCGCCTCCTCTGCTATAGAAATAACAGTCACTTCAAATTCAGAAGTACAATAATTATAAGGTTGGTTATTATTGTTATTTTGATCGATTCTGACGGTATAAGTACCTGCTGGCAAACCTGTAATTATTTGATTACTAGTGCAGTTATCATTACAAGCTTCTACATAGGTAGTTGAACCAGCGCCTTTATAGGAAATTCGTTGCCAAGGCGCAGTAGTACCTGTAATGGTAATCATCTCTGTTCCTCCAGTAACACTAATATTGGAACAAAAATCAATCGTTCCCTCTCTTACGTCTACTGCAAATTCTACAATACAATAGTTACTTCCACCACCAATATCACTTTGATCCACTTTGACAAAATAACTACCTGCTATTAGATTAGGAATCATCGCTGGATTTCCACAATCATCATTACAAAATTCTATATATTCACTTTCCATCGCTGGTCTGTAACGTATTCTATGCCAAGGCGCATCAACCCCTGTGATTCCAATTGCACCGGCACCACCAGCTACCCCCACATTTGTACAATATCCAGAGGTAGTACTACCCTCTCCGGAATTACCCATGACAGTGACACTCAAAGCATCCGAACTACAGATAGGATCCCAATCTGATGTATAAGTATTAATTTTTATATAATAGGGACCAGTAGAAAGTTGATCAAGTACAATATTGTTTTCACATTCTGCATAACATTCGTAAATATTCTCCCATTGTTGATTGAAAATTTTCACAATATTAATGGGCTCTTTTAAGCCATCTATCGTTATGCTACCTTGACCAGTACTAATATTAGTACCGCATTCACTAGCAAAGGCATTAGGCGCAAGAGCTAATAAAAATAAGGCAAGGAATACATTTAAAGGGTGTAGTGTTTTTTTCATATTGTCATTATTTAAATAAGGCATAAGCACTCACAGCAAATTTAGAGTGCCTAATTAGGTATCTAAAAATATGGCCTGTATAGTTTGATTTGAATAATATCGATGAGACTAATTTAGAAAATAAGAAAAAGTAGATTTATAACTTTCCTAATAGCAAGTAGGTCGTGTTGATTAATTCAGTACTTTTTTTTTGAAAATCGAATTAATTAGCAAATAGTACTTAGTGCTAAATAAAGAGTAGACTGCTCATTTTGACGAACTTAGTTTTTGCACGTCACTGAGCTGTATTTTATAGATGGTATTTTTGAAGCACAATAATGCTTCTTTTGTAAGTGGGAGAAAAGGAAGAATATCAGTGTTGTATTCCTTTTCCGTAGTGGACATACAATTTTGAATAAATTGTAATATGTAGATTATTTTCGCTGTAAAATAGGCGTTTTATTAGGATTTACCAAAAGAAAAGAAAGGAAGCGGATTGAATTTAACAAGTTGGATTTAGAAGCGCTCTTTTTTTAGTAATTAGATAAGTGCGTTGTCTTTAGAATAATGTTTTTATAACTAATCCTATAACTAGTCAAAATTTTATATATTTTTCTGATAATCATTATTTTAAAAATATTTTTTTTAATAACGTATAGTAGTTCCCATTTTAAAGAAGGCTTTGTCCCGCAATTTCCCGTTCTAATTCGACAATTAAAACGTCTATACAAATTTCTATACAAATTTCTATGCAAACCGCCTTAATTTATAATTTATCCAGCAACAGGAAGTTGCTAGACAAAAGACTATACACTCCTTCTAAATTGGGAACTGCTGAAGAAGGTAATTGTAGTTTGGTTTACTTTAGGCAAAGAGTAAGAATAAATTAGCCATTTTAACCTGCCCAGCAAGCCCGTCCGCTTTGCGGTTCACTTGCTCTGCAAGCTCATCCTCTAAGAAGT
>JALZWC010000064.1 GCA_023300255.1 Saprospiraceae bacterium
TTCCTTAATTGAAATTTATCCAAATATTCTAAAGTATCTATTTGAACAGTAAGTCTTGGATGAAAATTTTCATAAACTCCCTTAATGGTCTCTTTCATAGAGCGCTTCTTCTCTGAGTCGGATTTAGGCATTCGTCTTTTCAAATACCCTTCTTCTCCGAACAAATCTAAAAAATTCTGCCAGGTTAATTTACTAGAAACTATATTCACTTCGCTACTAGCCTGTTTTAAATAAGCGTCTAACAATAAGTCTGGTATATTCACTAAGCCGCCATCGATCTTTATGCTTGGACCATTAACGCCAGCATTATTAATAATTGTAAAAAAGGCCTTGCCTTCTTTTTTTACAAGATCCATTTTTTCAAAAGAAAAAGTCGAATTTGCTGGTTGGTAAAAAACAGAGAAATCTGATAAGAAAAACTGCGCATCACTCTGAATGATTAATTCATCCATATTCCTTAAAGAACCATTTAAGTTAGCTGTTAATTCAAAAGTTCCTTTTTTGAAGAAAAACTGGTCATTCTTTAGCCATTTACTTATATTACTTACAGGGCCTTTTACCGCTAGATCGGAAATTATTTTGGCACCTGCTTCTCTCGTAGATGTTATTAATAAGGTACCCGAACTAGCGGAGAACGAATCATATTCTGTCGTTAGATCATTAATTTCTAATCTAATATTTCCTCTTTCTGCTGATAATTCTTGAGTATCTTCATATAAGCTATTAATAAATCTTCCGCTAAGGGAAGTTTGTTTTAATGGGGTATCAAAAATAACTAAGTCGTTTTTATCCATTTTAAAATCGACTATAACAAGCGGCATGGAGTTTGGCTTAAAATCTGTTTTGATTAAAGTCGTTGTAGGAAATGGATGAGCGATTTGATAAGGGAATAATTGTTTTTGAATTCTTTCAGGTAGTAGTGGAATCACTCGATCAAATCTTGTATGATGATTGACTAAATTTAGGTGAGCCACTTTTCCGTTAGTTGGAATGGTCCCACTAAATTCAAATACTTCCTCATTAATGGTCAATTCAAATGGATTAATTTTTATTAGTTCGTCTTTCCAATTTAATGTTGTTAGACCGTGTAATTGACTGTTTTCTATGAAAGATCCATTTTCTTTTTTAAAAGATAATTCTTCTACATTTATTGCAAAATCAAGGTTTGCAGCTACTTGATTTTCGGTTGTATTCAAGGTAGTTTTCAAGTAGTCTACATGTCCATGTATACTGGTCCCTTTAGTCTCATCTGTTATATGGACATCTAATTTGGAAAGATTAATATTTAATCCATTTAAAGCTAATTCTAATTCCCTTTTCCTCTTGGGTCTATTATGGGTCTCTAGAAGAACTCCTATTAAATTACTATATCCATTTTTATCTGTATATAATTGCAGCGTTCCTTTTTCTAAATAAACAGAGTGGATCGTTATTTTTTTCTTTAAAAATTCAGCTAAGGAAAAATTGGCAGATAGTGTTTCTACTTCCAATAAACACTTTTGGTGTTTTTGAAATAAAGAATCTTTTACTGTTAACTGATGAATCGTGATGGAAGCGGAAGGAAAATTTTTATAAAGACTGATATCCGTTTTTTCAAATGCTACTGTTGCCTTATTTAGAAAAGGTAGGTCTTCTAGAATTTTTGTTTTATTAGATTGGAGGTAATTATTTGCACAAAACAAACCGATCGCAATAGCGACAGCGCATAGTAATATTAGGATAACCAGCCATTTAATAGCTTTACCTAAGACAGTGGACCTGTTTGTTGGTGGCAAGTGTTTATCCAGTTTCCCCATACTCGTAATTAGACCAGACTAATCTGCTCTTTAACCAATTTTGGTAGTTGTTCTTTTAATGCGGCATATCGTAATAAACCTTCCTCTGTCAAATAAAAATAATGTAATTCTAATACCGCTAGAATAGCATGATATAATGACACTTTTTCTTCCCCAAACACTTCTCGTTCTCTCAACCAAGAATGAAGAATGGCCCAAGAGTTTTTTGAAAATATTTCGTAGTGACCTTCATGAGGTTCTGCTTTCATATAGCCTTTTCCAATAGATAAATAGATGGCATTTTTTGAAAATTCAATCACATTTTGAATATGATGGTCTAAAAGTCCTTTTGCTTCTGGAACTAATTTGATGATCTCTAAAATGTCTCTATAGAAAAACCGATGCTGTATTTGAAAACTTAAATAATTTGTCAAAATAGAGATAATATCATTAGACTCTACAAATACTAAATTGGTATTTCTCCCTGCCTTTTGTTGATCCGTCATCTCTGATAAGACCGCAACTAATAAATCCTTTTTAGTTTTGTAATGATAGGTTAAATTGCCTGGACTAATCCCGACTTCTTTGGCTATATCTTGAAGTCGAACATTGCTAACGCCTGCTTTATTAAATAGATCAACAGTGGCTATGATGATCTTTTCTTGTGTTTTCTTCATAGATCTAGTTGTATATAGTAATATAGAGGTTAGAAGTCAGATCGCCTATGGCTGTCAGAAATAGCACATTGTCAATGTTTGACTCTAAAATCAGTTAGTTACAAATCTTGGCTGGGTGTAACTGCCCTTTGATGTAGCTGAATCGTGCCGTAGGTACGACATGTGAAAGACAATTTAATCACCCTTTAGTCACATAGCGTACCTACGGCACGGAAATCAGCCTGTAATTGAACAACCTACCGACATGGCGTACCTACGACACGAATAAAGTACATCAAATTGCGGTTACACCGTTTGACTTTCAAAGCCTTATAAGAAAAAATCTGTGTCTTTTTACCCCTGTATTCAACTAGTAACGAGGAGATAATAAATGTGCATTCTTGGGTAGATTATTTTTTTCTTAGTTTTCTATTGAAAGAGGGAGTATTGTTGATACTATGACTGATTTCAAGAGATGAGCAAACACCGTTTGTGAACCGCAAAGCGGATGGGTTGCTAAGGAAAAAGAAGCAGCCAAGAATGTATAGTTATTATTTCGTCGTTACCTATAGGCAAGTAGCCAATATTATTGGTCAAAAATACTAGAATAATTCTTACTTTTTTATAAAAATTAGGTTTTATGTACTAATATTGTGGTATTCCAAAACTATTCCAATCTTCAATAACAACTAAGTACCAAACAGGTCTAATCAAACACACATATGTTATTATCCTTAACAAACTGGAAATCAGCAGGTACTTATATAAATTACGGCCCATTTCAGCATAAAATATTTGTTAAAGAATTTGGTACTCCCACTGCTTCCGCGGATAAAACATTGTTGTTAATTCATGGTTTTCCAGAGTCTTCCTTCTCCTATCATAAAGTAATAGATGGGATGCTCAAACTATTTGATAGAATTATTCTATTTGATATGCTGGGGTATGGCTTTAGTGATAAACCTATAAACGATTATACTTATTCGTTATTTGAACAAGCAGACACGGTATTTGAAGTATGGAAACATTTTGACATAAAAGGGGGACATTTACTCTCTCACGATATGGGCGATAGTGTAGCTACAGAAATAGTGGCTCGTCATGAAAATCAATTAATGCCTGCCTGGTTCTCTGAAGGCTTACAAAGTTTAACCTTCACCAATGGCAGTATGGTATTGGAATTAGCAGAGTTAAGGGTTACTCAAAAAATCTTATTATCCAGCTATGGACATTTAATGAAGAATGTGACAACGTTCAAGATATTCAATCAACAAGTTCGAAGTGCGCATGGTAATGATAAATTATCTTCGGATTCTATTCAAGCACTTTGGGAAGCGAATACTTTACAAGAAGGCCAGAAAAAAACCTATCTTACCATTAAGTATTTAAATGATCGAAAGCGATTTGAAAAGACTCGTTGGTTGCCTGCATTAGCTCAAACAAAATTACCGATACATATATGCTGGGGATCAGCAGATGCCGTCGCTAAAGTAACTATGGCGCATCATCTAAAAGAGCAGGTCTGTAAAAATGCTACTTTGACGATCATGGAAGGATTGGGACATTTTTGTCAATTGGGTAGTCCAGAAGAATGGGTCGAATATGTGGGGGCTTATTATAAGGGCTTAGTTAGACTCTAAATAATTTGCTAAATATACGACAACTAGATGTATGTTCTTTTTTCATTGAAAAAAAAGACAAGTTTATCAAAGTACTAAAAGTAGTTGACACTTTTATAACCCCAACGGGGTGACATATCCTAGCATAGGGCACAGCCCTATGAATTA
>JALZWC010000065.1 GCA_023300255.1 Saprospiraceae bacterium
ACCTCCATCAGAAGCAGAGACAAAACTCATTCCTGCTGGTATTTGATCTACTACAGAATAAGTATTAGAAGGAACATCTCCTTGATTCGTAATCGTAATCGTATACGTTACATTATCCCCTAAGCCAACAGCAGCAGCCTGTCCAGCTCCTAAAGTTTTAATCAATGCTAGATCATAATTTATTTCAAGAGCTATATCTTCGTAATCATTATCATCTTCATCGTTAGCTGGCTCATCTAAAGTAATATCATTATGGTCAACAGCATCATCATTGCTATTTACCCCACCTAGTCCTTCTACGCTATCATTTCCAGTAAATGAATCTGGTGTAGAATCTTCATCTGTCGTGTTATAATCTTCCGAGGAATCATCCGAGATTTCTACCCAGTTACGGAAGCCTGCTAGAGTAGCATCCTCTGCTTTCAATACTAAGGTAATCGTCTCTTGTTCTCCTGGATCTAAATTAGAAAGTGTCCAGTTAACGGTACGATTATTATCAAAAACTCCTCCATTAGAAGCAGAAACGAAACTCATTCCTGATGGTAGGCGATCTTCTACTTCATAAGCATTAGAAGGCACATTACCTTGATTCGCAATCGTGATGGCATAAGTTACATTATCCCCTAAGCCAACAGGACTAACCTGTCCAGCTCCTAAGGTTTTAATCAATGCTAGATCATAACTAACATTTACACTAATATCTTCATAATCGTTATCATCTTCATCATTCGCAGCATCATCTTGATTGGTAAGATTATGATTGTCTGCAAGATCATTAGTTGGATCAGTATCTGGCGTAGAATCTTCATCCGTCGTTCCATAATCACTGGAAGAATCTTCAGAAACTTCCGCCCAGTTACGATACTCGCTCAGAGTAGCATCATCTACTCTTAATACAAGTGTTAATAATCTTGCTCTGGTTGGAACAATATTTGGTAAATCTGTCCACGTAACAATTCCTCCACTCTCTGTACCACCATTGTTAGCAGAAACAAAACTCATTCCTGCTGGTATTTGATCTACTACAGAATAAGTATTAGAAGGAACATTTCCTTGATTTCTAATTCTAATATTATACGTTACATTATCTCCTAAGCCAACAGCAGCATCCTGCCCAGTTGCTAAGGTCTTAATCAATGCTAAATCATAGCTGATATTTGGTGTAATATCTTCATAATCATTATCATCTTCGTCATTGGCAGCATCATCTATATTGACATCATTATGATTGTCTGCAAGATCATTAGTTGGATCTGTATCAGGCGTAGAATCTTCATCTGTAGTACCATAATCTGAAGCAGAATCATCTGAAATCTCTGCCCAGTTACGATAGCTACTTTGAGTAACGTCGTCTAATGATAAGACTAAAGTTAAAGTCTTGCTCGCTGTCGGAGCTATGTTTGAAAGATTTGTCCAATTGACTATTCCATTATTAAGTACACCACCATCAGAAGCAGAAACAAAACTCATTCCTGTTGGTATTTGATCTACTACAGAATAAGCATTACTAGGTACTAAGCCCTGATTGGTTATTGTTATATCATAAGAAACTTCCTCTCCTAAAGCTACTGATGCAGCTTGGTTAGCACTTAACGTTTTGATTAATGCTAAATCATATTCTTGACAAGATGATGTTACTTCTACACACTTAGTTCCTTCGCAGCCACCAGCATCTGTTACCGTTACACAGTAAGTACCTGGTTCTGTAACAACTACATTTGCGCCTGAAGCATTTTCTACTCCGGTTCCAGACCATACAAATGTATTATCTTCTACCGCAGTTGGATTACTTGGGCTACAACAACCAATGATCTCTAAATTACCTATTGACAAATCACATCCATTCGCACCAGATTCCATTTTTATCCGCATGGTACTACCTTGAGGAATAGTTAATGGAGAACTTAATTGGATAGATTGTGTATTAACACCAGCAGTTATCGTAATATCTTCTTGTCTTGCAACTACACCATCAACTAAAATTTGTGCAGCAACAGTTGTATTCTTTTGACAAGTATTATCTGTAAAAAATATACTAGAATTCAATCCTTGGAATGCAATTTCTTCTTGTGCAGTAATTGAAAATTCCCAACCATTATTGGGCGCTACCATTGTCATGATATTGTCTTCGCAAGAGACCTCTCCAGCAGTAAGCGTACAAACATCAGACACATTACTTAAACAAGAAACCATACTACTAGGTACTAAGCAAGTAGTACCATCGTTACAGGAAACTGAATAAGCCGCTAGTGTTGTAGAACAACCATTCGTTGGTATTCCAGTAGATGCTCCACTTACAAGAACATTAATTGCTAAAGGTTCTCCACTACAAGTTTCTAAAGGAATATCTGTTCCAAAATCTACAACTAAATCGCCAACACCTACTACTATTTGATCAACTGCTGTACAACCAAAACAATCTGTAACAGTAACAGAATAAGTACCTACTGTTGTTGCTGTTATAGTCCGAGTTGTACTACCATTTACCCCAGGCCCTGCCCATAGGTATGTATTATTTGATACAGGATCACTATAACATATTGAAGATCCAGTTTGACTCGTAGTCGTACAGCCTTCTCCCCAAGTAATCGTATAAGATCCACCTGTATTAGTAGTTCCATTAGCAACACTGTAAAACGTATAATCTACCTTATCTATACAGTCTACAAAAGTAATGTCAAACTTATGCTTGGTATCACCACTAACTTGTACATTACAAACTGATGTAAAGGTGTTACCAGAACGACTCACGCAGCTTCCTAAATTGGTAATAATATAATTTACTGCGACACCGTTTTTGAAGGCATTTATAACTAGTTCATCTACTCTATCTATATCCCAAACACTCATGGTAAGGTTACAAACATCTTGATTAAAAGTATAGGTGTTTGTCATCGCATCGCTAGAGCTAAGAGAAGTAGCTACACCTTGACGAAGACCTAAAGTTCCATCTGTTTGACTAGCATTTATTATATCTTCATCCAAAGTAGCTCCACCGCTAAAAGATTTAGAAGCAGTGACGATAGCATCACCAACTTTTAAATTCTGTGCATTGAAATCATTTATTCCATCCGTACTACCAGTTATATCGTCTAAGCTTATTGTAGTACAAGTTTCAACCTCTCCTCCATTATTACAATTATCTGGACCTGGTGTTGCACATCCTTCTCCCCAAGTAACCGTATAAGATCCACCTGAAGTAGCCACTCCATTGGTACCATAGAAAACATAATCCACTTGATCTATACAACC
>JALZWC010000066.1 GCA_023300255.1 Saprospiraceae bacterium
AGCTTCAAAATTAAGGCATAGCAGAGCTACGGCTTCATTTTTAAGTTTTTTTACAAGGAAAAAGGACAAGTCAGAATGGTAGATTATTTATTTCCTGATTCCTTATGTCGGTTCTAGTTGTTATTTTTGTTAATAGAAACACTACATAAATTATTTCTATCCATATCACCTATAAACTTTAAGTCAGCTTGCAAGTAAGATATACCTTGTCTTTATTACTAATTCTATGTTGTGCGTTTATGTCTATCAATGCGCAAAATCTGGACAGCTTACAAGCTAATAGCCAGCTCCAAGCAGCGCAAAAACAATTAGATACCTTAAATTATGAGGCAGCAATCAAATTAGGAGAACAAGCACTTGCTACCTCCAAACAATTAGCCCTACCTGTCAAAACAATACAAGCATTAGTCATTCTTGGGGATGCTCATAGAGAGCAAGGAGATTATGACACTGCACTTACCTACTATCAAGAAGCCAAACAACAAGCTATAGCGACTGATGGACAACAGTCTTCTTCTGTTGCGCAAGCAGACAACGATATTGGCTTATGTTATTGGAAGAAAAAAGCCATTCCTGATGCTATTCTATTTTTTGATAATGCACTAAATACTCGAATAGCCGTATTTGGAGACCAACATCCCAAAGTAGCAGATAGTTATAATAACCTAGGTAATTGTGCTTTTGATCAACGAGAGTTGAATGCTGCTCGTAACTATTATGAGAAAGCATTAACCATTCGATTGGCCGCTTTGGAAGAGAATGATCCAGACATTGCCTCTAGTTACAATAACTTAGGAACCGTCTATCGGTTTGCAGGTCAATTCGAAACAGCCATTGATTATTATACCAAATCTATAAAAATTAGAGAAGATCAATTAGGAAACGATCATCCTAAGGTTGCTCAGAGTTGTAATAATTTAGGACAATGTTATGAACAGATGGGTGATTTAGAAACGGCCATCTCTTATTTTAATCGCAGCTCTAAAATTTTATTGCAACATTATGAAGAAGATCATCCTGATCTTGCTACGGCTTATTTAGGCCTTGGAGGCTGTTACTCTAAATTAAACAATCATAGCTTAGCGCTGCGATATTTTGAAAAAGCTTTAATCATTCAACAAGCAAAATTTGATAAGAATAGCCCTAATTTAATTTCTGTTTATAACAACTTAGCCAATTCTTATAAAAATCTGGGGGACTATAATAAAGCGATGCTTTACTATAACAATAACCTCCATATACTAAATAGCTCTTTAGGCAAGAACCACCCTTTCACAGCCGCTACCCATAATAATATTGGATTAATCCAAGTGGAGTTAGTCCAGTTCGAGGATGCCTTAAAAAGTTACCGACAGGCATTAAGTATTTACGAGCAACAACAAAATTTGCCTCGTATTGCCGACTCTTGGAATAATATAGGTAGTTGTTTTAGACAGCAGAAATTCTTTTCCGAAGCAATCGAAGCTTATCAACAGAGTATTGCTATTTATAAACAAATAACTGGAGATGTAAGTACTAATAAAGCAGCTGCCTATTATAATATTGGAAACTGTTTGGGTGATGAAGGTGATTTTGAGGAAGCGATCAATTATTATAACCAAGCCATTAATCTGATTGATCAAAAATCTAATAGTGCCGCTTTAGCTGTTTACAAAACTAGTATTGGGCAAATCCATTACAAGCAAGGAGCTTATACCAAAGCACTGACTGAATTAGATGCCTCTTTAAAGCTCCTCAATATAGCTATCCAAGATACAAATCAGACAGAGTCAATAGAATCTCCTATTAAGGTATTAAATTTATTAAATATTAAAGCAAAAACTTTACACGCTTTAACAGTAGATAACAAAGAACCGAAAACTTTAGAAGAAATTTTATCCATCACCGATTTTTCTATCCAACTAATTGATCAGTTGCGACAGCAATATCAAGAGGATTATTCTAAAAGAAAATTAAGTGAAACTACCTACGACATTCTTCATCTAGGTATTGCTGCTTGTCATTTGTTATACCAAGAAAATAAAGAAGAAGTATATCTAAAGAAAGCATTTAATTACTCAGAAAAAAGTCGAAGTAACTTAATTTTAGAAGCTATCGCACACCAACAAGCTGCTGCCTTTTCTAATATTCCAGATAGCCTATTAACTTTAGAGAATCAATTAAAAACAAGTATAGCAGACTTAGAAAAACAGCAACAAGCAAGTCTACAAGAAGCAGATAACAACAAATTTAGTAATCGATTATTTGAACAAAAGCAGGCTTATAATCAATTGATTCAACGGTTTGAAACAGATTATCCTTCTTATCACAAACTAAAGTATGACCATGCTATTATTACTGTAAATAATTTACAGAAAGAATTATCTCCGCAAGAAGCATTGCTAGAATACTTTGTACAGGATACTAGTATTTATATATTCTTGATTAATCAAAACGATATTCATTTAGAAGTCGTAGCTGTAGATTCTTTAATAAATGAAGTATTGTTATTTAGAGAAGGAATCTCTAGATACTATAGAGATATGGAGTCACAAACAGAAGATGCCTATCGACATTATTTAATACAATACTTACGGTCTGCTAACTTTTTATACCAAAAATTAATAGCCCCTATTGAACAATTATTGCCAGAAAAAATAACAATTGTAAATGGTGGCTTATTAAACTATATTCCTTTTGATGCGCTGGTTAGTAAATTACCAGAAAAGACCGTCCATAGATTAAGAGATATTGATTACTTGATCAAAAGTAAAGAAATCAATTATGCTTACTCTGCAACTTTACAGTTTCGGAAAAACAATGCACTATCTCTCCATAAAACAGGAAAAAAAATTTTAGCCCTTGCACCTACTTTTACGATTCCTAATCGTTTAGGATTAGCTCCTTTGGCACATACCAAGAGGGAAGTGCAATCCATAAAAGAATTAATTCCTGAGAGTGACATCTTCACAGGAAAGGACGCTACCAAATCTTTATTAATAGATCAAGTAGGGCACTATCAATTATTACATTTAGCCACTCATGGAAAATCTAATTCTGACTTAGGTGATTACTCTTTTTTAGCTTTTACAGATAATATAGACGTCGATAAAACTGCAGCCTTATTATACGCTAAAGATATTTACAATCTTTCCATCAATGCAGATTTAGTAGTTTTAAGTGCCTGTGAAACGGGGATAGGAGAGTTAGCTCGTGGGGAAGGCGTCGTAAGTTTAGCGAGCGCTTTTTTCTATGCTGGTGCAGCGAGTGTGGTAACTACCTTGTGGAGTATCAATGATGCCTCTACTAAAAACATCATTCATTCTTTTTATCAAAATTTAAATCAAGGCCTGCCAAAAGGAACAGCATTAAGGAAAGCAAAGTTACAATACATTCACAAAGCAGATGATCCAAATCCATTTTTCTGGGCCGCTTTTACCTTGACTGGAAAATGCGACCATACAACATTATTTGCACCTACTGAATCTATCGGAAGCACTATCCTTATTTTCGTTTTAATGGTGCTTGGCCTAGGAATACTGACTTTCCTTTTTGAAAAAGTGGTGGGCAAAAAAGGTATTACTTGATTGTAAGAATATAACCGTCATTATAAATAAAATAATTGCTGGTGCAAAGGCTATTGCCTTGTGCCTCCTATCAAAGAAGGTTCTACCTTCTCTTTTGATACCTAAATTATCCCTTTTTATACGTTTCCTTCAAGGGTTTCAATAAATACTCTAGTCCATTCAATTTAATCTCATACAGCGTCCCTAGCTGCATCCCAAGTTTACCTGGAGGAAAACCTTTTCGTTTAAACCACTCTAAATACTCTATAGGAATATCGCAAAGTAATTTGCCTTTATGTTTCCCAAAATACATTCTTACTTTTACTAAGTCTATTAATATTTTTGTATCCATTTTATTTTAAATTTGGACGGATTAAATGTAGCTTAGACCTCTGGTCTGAGCAGCAAAAATTCAGTGGCCTACTCAGACCAGAGGTCTAAGCTACGGATGGATTCGCCTAAATTATCAAGCACCCACTTTTTATTTTGTTGATAGTAAATACTTCCATTCTTCACGACTAGTGGAGATTCTATATTGTTCGTATACAACTGCCCTGTTCCTAGACCTTGAGGCCTATTATTGTCCAAGGTAGCCGTCCACTGAGCAATAGCATTTAAGCCAATATTAGATTCTAATGCCGAAGTAAGCCACCAATCTATTGAGTAGGTTTCACATAAATCAATCCATTCTGTTGTTCCCTTATACCCACCAATAAAACTAGGCTTAAAGATAAGATATTGTGGTTGAATTATTTCCAATAATTTTTTCTTTTCGGCTAGATTGTAAATGCCAATTAATTCTTCATCTAATGCGATAGGTAGTGGGGTAGCTGCACATAACGCAGCCATCTCTTCCCACTGTTCTTGTCGAATAGGTTGTTCTATCGAGTGCAAATCAAAAACTGCTAATCGGTTTAACTTTTCTAATGCATCATTTGGCGCAAACGCCCCATTCGCATCTACTCTTAACTCTATATCTTTTACAGAGAACTGTTGTCTAATGAATTTTAACAAACTTACTTCTTCTTCAAAATCAATTGCTCCAATTTTTAATTTAATACAACTAAATCCTTCTTGAAGTTTTGTTTTTATTTGATCAAACATGAATTCTTTTGCGCCCATCCATATCAATCCATTGATCGGTATTGGCTGCTCGGCATCTGTAAATGGAGAAGGGAATAAATTCCTTTTACCTTTCCTTTCTAAATCCCTCAAAGCTATTTCTAAACCAAAATGAATAGATGGCCATTCTACCAAACCTTCTGACAGCCAATAAGTATGTTCCGTTATACGTCGACAAACCTCTGCTACTTTTTCTTCATAATTAGGGCGATCATCTATACTCAATCCTTTCAACAACCCACATTCTCCTATCCCCATAATATTGGGTATTTCTGTATCCTGTAAGAAAATAAACCAAGAATCCTTCGTTCTTAAAACTCCTCTAGAAGTACCACTTGGTTGTTTAAATTGTAGGGTGTATTTTTTGTAGGAAGCTTTGAGCATACTTTTATAGAATTGATTTTTTAAGAATGTATTAGTCTTACGTCTTGTAGGGGCGTACCCTTGTGGTCGCCCAATGTAC